>JADCFR010000002.1 GCA_020249415.1 Roseomonas sp.
ACCGCCCGGTGGAATATCCGGATTAAGCAAAAACGGCCGCCAGACCAGTTCCGGGATGATATCCGGGCGGGCACGTAGGGCACGACGCAGCCGCCTGACGCCCAGATAGCACCAGGGGCAGATCAGGTCGAAGGCGACTTCAATATCCAGCCGCGGCTGGAGGGGTGCCAGGATGTTCACGCGGGTAGTTTAGCGCAGCCGCGCCGTGCGGGCAGCCCCCTTATTCAGCGACCAGATTGAGCCGGCGGATCAGCGGCGCCCAGCGTTCGCCATCGCGCTTGGCACGCGCCGCGAAATCCTCAGCCGAGGCCGGGTCAGCCGGGTCAGCGCCAACGCGCTTGTAGGCGGCGCGCACTTTTTCATCCGCCAATGCTTCCCGCAGGGCGGTATTCAGCCGAACCACAATTTCACGCGGGGTTTGCGAAGGCACGGCCAGGCCGAAATAGCTTGAACCTTCAAAGCCCGGAATGGTCTGGCCCATGGGGGGCACGCCCGGCCATTCAGGGCGCGGTTCAACGGTGGTGACAGCCACGGGGCGCACGCTTTGCACTTGACGCAGCGGCTCGCCTTCCGGCAGGCCAAGGCAGCGCGCATGCACGCGCCCGGCGATCAGATCCGTCATGGCATTTGTGGTCTGGCGATAAGGGACATGCACCATTTCCAGCCCCAGCCTTGCCCCCATATCTTCCATGATCAGATGCGTAATGGCGCCAACGCCCGCCGAGGCAAAGGTGAATTTGCCGGGATTGGCCTTGATCCAGGCTACCACTTCATTGAAGTCTCGCCCGGGGATCGAATTATGCACAATCAGCAGGTTCGACGTGGTGCAGAACATGCCAACCGGCGTGAAATCGCGCTGCGCATCATAGCCCACGGATTTATAGAGCAGCGCATTCAGCCCGCTATTCGTGCCCATGGTGGCGACCAGCACGGTATAGCCATCACCCGGCGCGCGCGCGACCATCTCGGCAGCCAGATTGCCGGCACCGCCGGGGCGATTATCGGAAAGCACCGGCTGACCAAGGCGCTGCTGCAAAGCCTCAGCCGTGACGCGGGAAACAATGTCGGTTTGTCCTCCGCCGCCAAAGGGAATCACCAGCCTGATGGGACGATCCGGATAGGTGCTGGCGCGCGCCAGGCGCGGCGCGGCAAGCCCCGCCAGACCGGCAAACAATATTGGACGACGCGTAATGTTGTTTCCCGACATGGCTTCCTCCTTACTGGCGCGGCACTGCTTGGCCGGCTATGAAGCGGGCGAAAGATCAGCATGATTTGCGCCAGCGTCAAAGCGCATGGCCGGGAACGGGAGAAAGCGCATGTTGCACCGCCGTAGCCTTTTGGCCGCGCCCGCCTTGCTGACAGCCGCACCGCTTGCAGCGCAAGGCGTGTGGAATCCGCAGCGCCCGATTCGTATCCTGGTTGGTTTCGCACCTGGCGGCGGGACGGATATCACCACACGCACGCTGACCAACAAGCTGCAGGCGCTTTTGGGCCAGCCGATCATTGTGGAAAACCGCCCCGGTGCGGGCGGGAATCTGGCATCCGAAGCCACGGTGAATTCACCATCCGATGGCTATACGCTGATGATGGGCACCATCGCATCCCTGGTGTTGAACCCCATCCTGGCGAAGCTGCCCTTTGATGTCATGACCGACCTGACGCCGATTTCACGTTCCGTTGAGGTCACCAATATCCTAGTAGTGCCGATGGATCGCCCCTGGCGCAGCCTGCCGGAATTGATCGCGGCGGCGCGCGCAAGGCCGGATCAATTGACTTATGGATCATCGGGCGTCGGCAGTGCAGGGCATTTGGGCGGTGCGCTGCTGGATTCCATGGCGAAGATCAGCACGGTTCATGTGCCCTATCGCGGTGGCGGGCAATTGATCACTGATTTGATCTCGGGGAAAGTGGATTTCTCGGTGGCCACCGCCGCGACCGTGCTGCCGCAGATTGAAGCGGGCAAGCTGCGTGCTTTGGCCGTGCCGCTGCCGCAGCGTAGTCGGCTTTTGCCCGATACGCCGACCATTGCCGAAGCCGGACCCTTGCCGGGTTACGAGGTGGCGAATTGGTATGCGCTGATGGGCCCGCGCAACCTGGCACGACCGATTGTAACGCGGGTCAATGAGGCGCTGGTTGAAGCCCTGCGCGACCCCGAAATTGTCGCGCATCTGGCCCGCCATGGCCTGGAAGCAGCCCCCAGCACGCCTGAAGAATTGGCCGGTTTCATGCGCGCCGAGACGGCGAAATGGACGCCGATTGTCAGGGCATCGGGTGCTTCCATCAACTGATCAAACGCCGGAATTCGCGCAAATTTCAGGGAGTTTGCGGCGCCAGGCGAGGGGCTTGCGAATCCTGCGGCTGACACTATGAAATATTCTTGTCAAGGACGCAAAAAAATAGTTTTCACCTGCTGACAAGTCCCGAATCCTCGGCTATGCCAAGCCATCCTTGAGGGAGAATCGAACCATGTCGAAGAAGTTTCTCACTGACGTGATCGCCAAATCCGGCGACATGTCTGCCGTTGCGGCGGGCAAGCTTGCCGCTGATATCATTGACGCGATCAAGAATGAAATTGTCAGCTCTGGCCGTTTCACCATTCCTGATTTCGGTGCTTTCGCCGTGCGCGAAACCCCGAAGCGTACCGGCTTGAACCCCAAGACCGGTGAAAAGGTGCAGATCAAGGCCGGTGCCACTGTCCGTTTCAAGGCGAGCCCGGCGCTGAAGGGCGCGGCTTTGGCTGGCGTGAAGAAGGGCAAGCGCAAGGCTAAGGCCTGATTTTTCGCTTTCCTGTAAAGGCGGTGTTCCGATGGGACACCGCTTTTTTTATGCCGTTTTTCCTGGCTTCAATCCTCAATCGCCCCGCCGCGCAGCCGCTTGACCGCGCCGCGCCGTGTTTTTGATTCAAGGCACCGCGCTTTTGAACCGGCGGTTGGTTTGGTGGCCTTGCGGCCCGGCATCACGATTTTTTGGCGCACTTCTAAAGCAACAGCTAAAGCGCGCGCATTGACCTACCTCGATGCGCGGAATCGCGGATCACTGACAAGCAAGCGAGCATAAACCCAAAGGCGGTCCGATCTTTCGATGAGAGATTCCGCTACCACCGGCGCTGCCGCCGAGAGTTCAACAGCAACTCGGCTTCATCACGAATATCATGGAGACCGCCTCGACGTTTCATGAGGAATCACACCGCAGCACGCCACTGTAACGGTCGGCCTCAAAGCCGGTTCGACAGCACTGCTGGAGCCACAGTTGTCGCCGGTGATTGCCGACACTGATACAGGGCGCTGCGTTGAGCATACGCCTGTTTCGGGCAGAACGAGTTCAACGCGCCGGGCGGCAGCAATGTCACCGGCAAGGTGGGCAGCGATGCTGCGCACTTGCTCGTAGCCTGTTGCCAGCAAAAAGGTCGGCGCGCGGCCATATGCCTTCATGCCCGCAACATAGAAGCCCGGCTCATCCGGGTGCCGAAGCTCGGCCTCGCCATGCGGGCGGACCGTGCCACAGGAGTGGAGGTTGGGATCGATCAGGGGGGCAAGCGCGGGTGTCGCCTGCACGGCGGGATCAAGCGAAAGACGCATCTCCCCAAGCCAGGAGAGATCAGGTCGGAACCCGGTCGCGACGATGATGCGGTCAGTCAGTACCGTATCGGCGTTGCCACCCCGGTCACCATGGACCAGCAGCCGGTCACCTTCGCGCTCTATCCCATGGACCAGGAAGGGCGCGAGCACCTCAACCTGCCCGGACTCGATCAGCGCCTTGGCCTGCGCGCCGAGCATACCGCGCGCCGCCAGACCATCTGCGGCGCCACCGCCAAAGTTCACCTCAGCCAGCGGGCGGCGGAATGCCCACTTGACACGCGTGCCCGGCGCTTGCCGGGCCAGGGCGACGAGATCGAGCACTGCATTCATCGCGGAATGGCCGCCGCCGAGCACGAGCGTCGTCGCACCCGCATAGGTGCTTCTACTGATGCCGAGCACGTCGGGGATGCCATAGGCGATTCGGTCGGTATTTGCGGCCTCACCGGGCGCCGGAAGGCCATGCGCGCCGGCCGGGTTTGGACTGGTCCATGTGCCAGAGCAGTCGATTACCGCGCTCGCCTCAACCACCTGGATGGTGCCGCCGGCTACTGCTACGTGCAGCACGAAGGGAGCGGTATCCCGCCCACGACCAGCGGCGCGTTGTCCTTCACGCAAGCGATCGTGGTGACGACGGGCGACGCCAATCACCTTCGCATTATAGCGGAGGTCAGCACCCGCCTTGGCGAGCGTAGCGGCCAATGGTGCGAGGTAGAGGGCAAAAAGATCAGCGCCTGTGGGAAAGGCGTCCGTATCCGGGGCTTTCCAACCCTTGGCCTCAAGCAGCCTGCGGGCCGCAGCATCCAGGTTGAACCGCCACGGCGAGAACATGCGCACATGGCGCCATTCGCGGACGGCGCTGCCGGGTTCGGACCCGGCTTCAAAGACGCACGGGCGCAGACCGCGTTCAATGAGGTGAGCGGCGGTGGCGAGGCCGACTGGGCCACCCCCGATGATGGCGACCGGCAAGGAGCGATCAAGGAAGACGGCATCTGGCATCGTCAATTCTCCGGCGATTCAGGAAGTGGGCAACAGGGTGCCGCTGCGGGCGCCAGTGCGGCGTCGAGCAGGGGCGTGCAGACCTCGGGCCGCCCCTTGCAGCAGTCTTGAAGCAAGAAGGTGATTAACCTCCTTAGTCCAGCGTAGTCGGCGGCATAGATCACCGAACGGCCGTCACGCCGCGAGGTGACAAACCCCGCGCGGGCGAGGATGGCGAGGTTAGTGGACATCGTGTTCTGTGGCGTCCCGAAGTGACGCGCAATGTCCCCGGCAGGGACACCTTCGGCCCCGGCCTCAATCAGGAGGCGCAGCACCGCGAGGCGGGTCTCCTGCGAGAGAGCGCTGAAAGCTTCGGCTGCATCTATTATATCCATAATTCTGGATATATCGATGTAAATGGTTATGTCAAGGGCTGGTTCACCCCGTAGGGCATGGCACGGAACGCCGATGAAGTGAGGTTGCCGCGCCGACCGTTGGGGATGCTGGTAGCTACTGTCGCTGTCGCTCAATCCATATCGGGTCGCCCGCGCCCGCGCTTGATGGTTGATCGCAGCGCTTTGCCCTGAAGCCTACGAACCTTCGAGGCAAGAGTTGGTCGCGTTTTCTTGCGAGGCGGGGGCGGTGGACGCGCTGCCTCCTTGATCAATTCGAGCAGGCGGGCCAACGCATCTTCCCGGTTCCGATGCTGTGTCCGGTGCTGCTGGGCGGTGATGACGATCACGCCTTCCCGCGTTGCCCGGTGACCTGCCAAGCGAAGAAGGCGGGCTTTCACTGCATCGGGTAGGTTCGGGCTATTTGCCGCATCGAACCGTAGTTGAACGGCCGTCTCCACCTTCTGGGTGTTCTGCCCGCCCGCGCCACTCGACCGAAGAAAATCCTCGTGGAGTTCCGTCTCGTCGATGCAGATAGCCTCAGTGATGCGGATCATGCGGTCTTCATAGAACATCCAGGCCCCGCCTGTCTTGCCATGAAGGCCCGGGCGCAGGATGTTGGGGCCATCAAGGAACGGGAAACCATGGACGAACACTCAATAGACAAGGCGCCCGACGCCGCCGCCGATTGGCCGGATCAGATCTATTCCCTGCTCAAGACGCACAACATCACGCAAGTGGCCCTGGTGCCGGATGCCGGGCATTCCCGGCTGATCCGCCGTTGCCTCGCTGATAATGAAATGAAGGTGGTGACGCTGACCACCGAAGAAGAAGGCATCGCACTTTTGCAAGGCGCCTGGCTCGGGGGCGTGAAAGGCGTGCTGCTGATGCAATCGTCTGGCGTTGGCAATTGCATCAATATGCTCTCGCTTTCCATCATGCATCGCTGCCCGCTGCCCATGCTGGTGACGATGCGCGGCGATTTCGGCGAATTCAATCCGGCGCAGGTGCCGATGGGCAATGCGACGCAAACCGTATTGGAAGCGATGGGCACGCTGGTGCGCCGCGCCGATACGCCGGAAGATATCGCGCCCACGGTGAATGCGACCATTCGCTTAGCCTTCAATACCTTCCGCCCCACTGCAACCCTGATTGGCCAGCGCGTGCTTGGCGCCAAGACTTTCGGGAAGGACTGAAAAATGCTCGCCGCTTCAGGAAAACTCGACCGTCGCGAATTGACGCGTGCGCTGCTTACGGATCGTGGCGAAATGCTGGTGATTGCCGGGCTTGGTGCGCCGGCCTGGGATATCACGGCCATTGGTGATTGCGCGGAAAACCTGCCGCTTTGGGGCGGCATGGGGGGTGCGGCCATGATCGGCCTTGGCCTTGCCTTGGCGCAGCCGAAACGCAAAGTGCTGGTGATTACCGGTGATGGCGAAATGCTGATGGGCATTGGTGCCTTGGCGACGATTGCGGTGCAAAAACCTGCCAATCTTTCCATTGTGGTGCAAGACAATGAGCATTACGGCGAAACCGGCATGCAGGAAACCGCA
>JADCFR010000020.1 GCA_020249415.1 Roseomonas sp.
GAATGGCGGCGAAGCGCTCCAGCCCCATGCCGGTATCAATGGAAGGCCGCGGCAGCGGGTTGCGCACCCCTGCAGGTTCTTCCAGGAATTGCATGAACACCAGGTTCCAGATTTCGATGAAGCGATCACCATCCTGATCCGCACTGCCTGGCGGGCCGCCGAAAATCTTGTCGCCATGATCGAAGAAAATCTCGGAACAGGGGCCGCAGGGCCCCGTATCGCCCATGCGCCAGAAATTATCGGAGGTCGGGATGCGGATGATGCGCTCATCGGTCAGCCCTGCCACCTTCTTCCAGATGGCGGCGGCGTCATCATCTTCCGAATAAACTGTGACCAGCAGCCGGTCCTTGGGCAGGGCGAAATCCTTGGTCAGCAATTCCCAGGCATAGGGGATGGCCTGTTCCTTGAAGTAGTCGCCGAAGGAGAAATTGCCAAGCATTTCGAAAAACGTGTGATGCCGCGCGGTATAGCCGACATTATCAAGGTCATTATGCTTACCCCCGGCGCGGACGGATTTTTGGGCCGTGGTCGCGCGGGTATAGGGGCGCTTTTCCTGGCCGGTGAAGACGTTCTTGAACTGCACCATGCCGGAATTGGCGAACAGCAGAGTCGGATCATTGCGCGGCACCAGCGGGCTGCTTTCCACCACCTCATGGCCATTGCGACGGAAGTAATCCAGGAAGGTCGCACGGATATCATTGCTGCTGGTCATGTTTCGCCCATCGGGTCCGCGTTTTCGAAGCCCGGAGAGGTAGCGCGCAGCGCCCCGCGCGTGAAGAGGCGGTTAGATTTTGCCCGGCCAAACCCCAGGCCGCACCGCAAGTGCGCAAATCAGCCCATAGGCAGAAATGCCAAGTGCCACGGCAATGAATTGCCCGGTCAGGCCAAGCCCTGCGACATCCATCAGCAACGCGCCCCCCAGCACGGCAAGCCCCACGCGCATCAGCGCCGCAGCCACCGGCCAACGCATCCGGCCTGCCCCCATGGCGGCGAAGTAAAGCGCCATGCCGAGGCCAAAACCCGGCAAGGCCCAGCCGATGATCCCCAGCGCCTCGGTCGCAATGGCGGCCACCGCCGCGTCACTGGCAAAGGCTGCCGCCACCTGGGCTGGGAAAAGCGCAATGCCAAAGCCGATCACGCCCGTCACGGCGAAGGCCAAAGCGCCACCGGTCCAGGCGATCCGCCGCGCTTCCGCCCAATCCCCGGCACCCACCGCGCGCCCGACCAGGGCTGTCAGCGCCGATCCGATGCCAAAAGCCAGCGGGATCATCAGGAATTCCATGCGCGCGGAAATGCCATAGGCGGCAATGGCCGCCGGCCCATGGGCGGCGATGCGCGCCGTCACCAGAATGGTCGCGAGATTGGCAAGCGTCGCCATCACACAGGCAATCAGCCCCACCGCCAGGATGCGCCCGAATAGAGCGCGGCTGAGCGGCGCGCGAAAATCCGGCACAAACCCGGCCCCGCCGCGCAGCACAACAAAGGCCATGATCAGCGCCGAAGCACTCATGCTGAGCGCGAAGGCCATGCCGGCGCCGGGCAGGCCAAAGCCCAGCGGTTCCATGAAAGCCCAGGCGAGCGGCGGATAGATCACCCAGCCCCCGACCACGCCGCGCGCCGCCAGCGCATGCCGCCCGCCCCCGCGCAGGATGGAGGCCAAGGTATTGGTCAGCCAGGCCGGCAGCGCGCCGGCGCCGAAGGTCCAGGCGGCGAAGGCAGCGCCGGCCTCAGCCGCGCCCGGGCCGCCGATCAGGCCCAGAATCGCGCGCGGGGCCAGCAAAAAGGGCAAAGCGAAAAGCGCCGCGCCGGCGGTCGCGATAATCAGGGCATGAAAGGCAAGTGCTGCTGCCTCATCACGCTTCCCGCCACCGAGCGCGCGGGCAATGGCGGAAACCACGCCGCCGCCCATCGCACCCGCCGACATTTGGGACAGCAGCAGCGTGAAGGGCAGCACCACCGCCCAGCCGGCGAGTGCCACCTGGCCCTGCCGCGCGGCCAGCCAGGGCTCGATCAATTGCGCGATGATCTGGGTCGCGACCAGCAGGCTGGTCGGCGCCGCCAGGGCGAGGATTTGGACGAGCCGCCCCTTGCCGCGCGTCATGGGCAGGCCATCGCGCGGGTGGTCCGGGAAAAGGGGAAAGGCATCACCATGCCCCATCGGACGCTGCCAGGGCGCTTCTGGCAAGGCCGAAAAGCGGGTTTTTCCACAGATTTCTTGCGACAGGCCCATCATAGCTGTTGTGTGTCGCGCGGCTTTTCCCTACCGTATCTTGTGTCGGGGAGATTTTTGGGGGGGTTCTTCATGGATTGGACGCAAGAAGCGATTGAAAGGCTGCGCGCATTCTGGGCCGAGGGTCTTTCGACCGCGGAAATCGGTCGCCGCATGGGGATTTCGAAAAATGCCGTGGTCGGCAAGGCGCATCGGCTGAACCTGTCATCCCGGCCAAGCCCGATCCGACGTGACCCGCAGGAACGGCGCACCACGCCAAGCCCGCGCCCACCCCGTCAGGCTCCGGTGGCCCGGCCCATGCCGAGCGCGCCGGTGATGCGCCCGCAGGCGCCGCCGCCGCAAACGGCCCCGGTGGTGTTGGTGGCCCCGCCGCCGGCTGCCGTGCGCAACCCCACCCCGGCGCGCCCGCGCCTTGGTGGGTCGCGGACCTGCTGCTGGCCAATCGGGGAGCCCGGCACCCCGGAATTCCGCTTCTGTGAGGGTGATCCCATGACCGGCAAGCCCTATTGCGCCGAACACGCGGCCATTGCCTATGTGAAGCCGCGCGAGAAGGAACGTCGCGAAGACGCAGCCTGATGCTACCGGGCACAAGGCGCCTGGGCTGCGGCTTATTTGCCGCGCCACATGAGCCGCAAGACCGGTAAGCCCCGCCGATGGTGATGGATGGCCATGGCCGCATGGCCAAGCGCCAGTACCACCAGGCCCCAAGCCGCGCCCTGATGTAAGGGCCGCAGCACATCATAAAGCGCCTGATCTGGCGGGAAGGGGTGCGGAATGGGCAGGATCAGGAAGAACACGGTCTCAACGCCAATCGGCGCCGCCGCCGCGCTCAAGAAACCCAGCACTGGCACGGCAATCAGCAGCGCATAAAGCGCGCCGTGGCCCAGCCGCGCCGCGGCTTGCTGCCAGCCGGGCAGCGCCAAGGGCGCGGGCCGGCCACGCCGCGCCAAAAGCCAAAGCCGCCAGACCCAAAGCGGGATCAGGAGCAAACCAAGGCTCTTGTGCAGTTGATAGGTCAGAATCTTTGCCAAGAGCGCTGAAAGCGGCAGCGCCACCATCACCAGGGCCAGCAGGAAATTCGCCGCCACCAAACCGGCCATGGCCCAATGCAGGCGCCGTTGCGCCGCTGACCACGCCACGGCGAAGCGCGCTGCCAAGGCCCTAGTGGTCCGATCGCCGCTGCAGGTTCCCGACAGCGGCGTGAATCGGCCCACCAAATATACGGCTCGTGGTGCGCGGGGGCTTGTTGGGCAAGGGATAGGTCAGCATGAATCGCACCACTAGCTTGCCAATCAGTCGGCGCGGATATTCGC
>JADCFR010000200.1 GCA_020249415.1 Roseomonas sp.
GGGCCTGCGGGCGGAAACATCTTCGGCCCATCGCCGACACTGTCCAGATATTCGCAAATCACCGGACTGTCATAAAGCGCGGTGCCATCATCCAGCACCAGGGTCGGCACTTTGGAAAGTGGATTGACCTTCAGCAGCGCCGGATCGGTGGTGCCAATTGTCCAAAGCTCCATCTGCTTGTCAATGCCGCGCTGGATTGCGAGCACGACGCATTTCCGCACATAAGGGCTATTGGGTGAATAAGCGAGTTTCATACTGCGTTTCCTTCCTTCTTATCAGGGCAAATTCATCACACCGGCGGGGTGCCGAGGGCATTCATCACGGCACCGCGCTTTTCCATCCACCAGCCATGTTGCGGCGGCCAACAGCCGAAGACCTCCTCGGTCGTACCGGGTTCCAGTACGGCGCGTGCATGCAAGGGCCAATTTGGGTTGTTCATGCCTTCGCGCCCAATCGCGATCAGGTCAGCATCACCCGCGGCCAAGGCTGCTTCGGCCTGATGCGGGCCGATAATCAGCCCGACTGCCATGGATTTCATGCCAAGTTCCCGTCGGATTTGCGCGGCATAGGGAATCTGAAATCCATAGCCACGCGGCACACGCTTGCTGCCGGTGGCGCTGCCGCCAATGCCGCCGGAAGAGCAATCCATCACATCCACGCCAAGCTTCTGGCATTCGCGCGCATAGGCAACACTGTCTTCCATTTCCCAACCGCCCTCGGCGCCATCCACGGCAGAAATACGCACGAAAAGCGGCAGGCTTTCCGGCCAGGCCTCACGCACGGCACGCACAATCTCAAGCGGGAAGCGCATGCGCCCGGCAAGGTCGCCGCCATATTCATCATTGCGTGTATTGCACAAAGGCGAGAGGAATTGATGCAGCAGATAGCCATGCGCGCAATGTACCTCAATCGCCTCATAGCCGGCGGCAAGGGCACGACGCGCGGCGGTCGCGAAGGCTTCACGGATATCCGCCATGCCTTCCTTGGTGAGCGCTTCGGGCTGCACATGGCCTTCGCCAATCGCTGTTGCGGTTGGCCCCACCAAGGGCCAGGGCTTTTCGCCCTTGGCGGCCTCAGGCGCACCCAAGGGTCCATTGCCTTCAAAGGCGCGCTGCGAAGAACCCTTGCGCCCCGCATGGCCAAGCTGCATCGCCGGCACCGCGCCTTGCGCCTTGATGAAGCGCGCCAGCCGCTGCACGGGTTCAATATGCGCATCGGACCAAAGCCCAAGATCACCATGGGTAATGCGCCCTTCGCGCATCACAGAGGTCACTTCCGTGAAAATCAGCCCAAAGCCACCCACGGCGAAGCGACCGAGCTGCACCATATGCCAATCATTCGCCAAACCTTCGATCGCCGAATATTGGCACAGCGGCGGCATCACCACGCGGTTCGGAATCGTCACGCTACGAATAGTGAGCGGCGAGAAAAGCAGGGAACCCATGAGGCGTCTCCGAAAACCCGAATGCTGCACGCAGCGTGATACAGCTTGGCGCGCACGTCCAGACCGCGCCTTGAGCCGCCATCCTGCGCGCGCCATTGCCATCACATCACTGGCAGCCTAGGAACCGCGCTTTCTGCCTTTCCAACCTCAGGGAAAACCGCTGTGCATGATCCGCTTTTCTGGGCGCTGCTTGGTTTCGCCTTGGCCACAAGCTGCACGCCCGGGCCGAACAACGCCATGCTCACGGCTTCCGGCGCCAATTTTGGCTTTCGTCGCGCGGTGCCGCATATGCTTGGGATTATTCTTGGCTTCCCGGCCATGGTGCTGGCGATTGGGCTTGGGCTTGGCGCGGTTTTCACTGCCCTGCCTTGGCTGCATCTGACGCTGAAATATGTCGGTGCTGCCTATATGCTCTACCTCGCCTGGCGCATCGCGACAGCGGGCCGCGGCAAGGGTGCCGGCGCCGCGAAGCCCATCGGGTTTTTCGAAGCGGCGGGCTTTCAATGGGTCAATCCCAAGGCCTGGATCATGGCAGTCGGTGCACTTTCCGCCTATACGGTGCCCGAGGCGCCTGTCTGGTCCGAAGCGGCGCGCGTGGCGGCGGCCTTCGTGTTTTCGGGCATCATCTCCTCAACGCTTTGGTGCGGTTTTGGTGTGGCCATTGGCAGGCTGCTTACCTCCGATCGTGCTTTTCGGCTTTTCAACTACGCCATGGCCTTGGCATTGGTGGCGTCCCTCATTCCGGTATTCATTCTCTAGCGCGAAAGGCCCAAAGCCTTGCCTCAAGCCCTGCCAGCCATGATCGCAGCTTTGCTGTTGCTGATCGGCGCGCTTGGGCTTGCGTTGCACCATGGCGGCAATCACGCGCTGCTTTGGGTGCTTGGTGCCGCCCTTGGTTACACGCTCTATCGCGGAGCCTTCAGCTTTGCCGGTGGTTTTCGCCAAGCACTGGCCGAGGGTCGCGGCGCGGGGCTGCGTGCGCAAATGCTCATGCTCGGCATTCTGGTGATCATCATGCTGCCCACCATTCATGCCGGCACGCTGGCCGGTGCGCCGGTACGCGGGATTGTCTTTCCTGCTGGTATTGCGGTGATCATCGGCGCCTTCATTTTTGGCATCGGCATGCAATTGGGTGGTGGCTGCGCTTCCGGCACGCTCTACACCGCAGGCGGCGGCAATA
>JADCFR010000201.1 GCA_020249415.1 Roseomonas sp.
CACACCTTATGAGAGCACCACTGGCAATGCCGCGCTGAAAGGCCCGCGCAACCTGGATGCCGCGCGCGCTGCCATCCGTGCGGCGGGCTATAATGGTGAGAAGGTTGTGATCATCAACCCGAGTGATTTCCCGACCATCGGCCCCTTCGGCCATGTCATGGCCGATTTGTTGCGCCGGCTTGGGATGAATGTTGATCTGGTGGAAACCGATTGGGGCACGGTGGTGCAGCGCCGCGCCAGCCGCGAACCGCCAGAGCGCGGCGGCTGGAGCATTTTCCATACCTGGTGGCCCAGCGTTTCCATCATCAACCCGGCGGTCAGCGCCATTCTGCGCGGCATGGGCTCGCGCGGCTGGTTTGGCTGGTATGAAAACGCCCGTGTGGAAGAAGCGGCAGCGCAATGGCTGCTGGCCGAGACCGAAGCGGAGCAAAAGCGCCTGGCCGATGTGATCCAGCAGGAGAGTTTTGAGAATGTGCCCGTGCTGCCGCTCGGCCAGTTCTTCATCGCCAGCGCCTATCGCGCCGGGCTTTCCGGCTTTGTTCCAGGCACCGGCGCCTATCCCTGGAATATTCGGAGGGGTTGAAGGCAATGCCCAGGCTTTCAAGAGACCAAATGCGCGGCAAGGCGCAAACCGTGCAGGGCTTGGTGGATCCCGCC
Source organism: Roseomonas sp. (assembly GCA_020249415.1). GTDB lineage: Bacteria > Pseudomonadota > Alphaproteobacteria > Acetobacterales > Acetobacteraceae > Neoroseomonas. The sequence goes on from JADCFR010000201.1 coordinate 658, forward strand.
GTGCTTGGGTCCACACTCATGCATGAACATTTGATTTGGGATTTGCGCCCCCCGCCGCTGCGGCAGGGCGATCAGGGGGAAGAACCGGGGCTTGCCAATCACTGGGGCATGACGACTTCGGTTGCCGGTTCACCCGCCAATCTGCATCAGCCAAGCGTTGAGGTCGCGATTGAAGCTGTCGCAGAAGCCGTTGCGCATGGTTGCCAGACGATTGTGGAATTGACGATTGGTGGCATCAGCCCCAATCCGAATGGCCTGAAGCAAGTCAGCGACGCCACGGGCTGCCATATCGTCATGGGCTGCGGGCATTATGTGGAAGAATACCAGCCGCCGGAAAACCATCACCGCAGCATTGATGATTTCGCCGCCGAGATGGTTTCCCAGGTGCAGGAAGGGCTTTGGGGCACCGAAGTGCGCGCCGGGCTGCTGGGGGAGATTGGCTGCCAGAACCCCTGGACTCCGCTGGAACGCCGCGTGCTGGAAGCGGCACTGATGGCACAAAAGGAAACCGGCGCGGCGCTGACCATCCATCCCGGGCGGCGTCAGGATCAACCGCAGGAGGTGATGGAGTTCATCAAGGCGCGCGGCGGTGATCCCTCACGCACCATCATGGACCATATTGATCGCACCGTGTTTGATGAGGATGCGCTGTTTCGCCTGGCTGATACGGGCGTGGTGCTGGAATGGGATTTGTTTGGCCAGGAAAGCTGCCTCTATCCGCTCAACCCGGATGTGGATATGCCCAATGATGCCGGGCGGCTACGCGCCATGCGCAAGATTCTGGATCGTGGCCATAGGGGGCAGATCGTGATTGCGCATGATATCTGCCACCGGTCGCATATGACCCGCTGGGGAGGTTGGGGCTACGCGCATATCCACCGCATCATCATCCCACTGATGCGCCGGCGCGGTTTTTCGGAAGCCGAGATCAAGGAAATTCTGGTGGATACACCAAGGCGCCTGCTGACCTTCATCTGAAGCCAGGGGCAGGCTGATCTATCTTTGAATCAGCCCGCTCATCGGGCTTGACGCATCCGCGCTGTAATTGCGCGGCATGCGCCCGGCAAGGAAGGCATGGCGCCCGGCTTCCACTGCGGCCTTCATGGCACGCGCCATCCGTACCGGATGTTTCGCATGGGCAATCGCGGAATTGAGCAAGACGGCATCGCAGCCAAGCTCCATCGCCAAGGCGGCATCGGATGCCGTGCCAATGCCCGCATCCACCAGCACCGGCACCTTGGCCTCCCGCTTGATGGCGCTGATCATATAGGGGTTCACCACCCCCATGCCGGAGCCAATCGGCGCACCCAGCGGCATGATGGCAACGCAGCCCATATCTTCCAGCCGCTTCGCCGCCAGCGGATCATCCGCGCAATAGACCATGACCTGAAAGCCATCGGCGATCAGCGCTTCCGCCGCTTCAAAGGTCGCTGGCATATCGGGGTAGAGGAAGGGCGCGGGGCCCAGCACTTCGAGCTTCACCAGGTTCCATCCCCCGGCTTCCCGCGCGAGCCTAAGCGTGCGCACCGCATCCTTGGCGGTGTGGCAGCCGGCGGTATTGGGCAGATAGGTATAGCGCTTGGGGGAGACATAATCCTGCAGCATCGGCGCCTTGGGGTCCGACAGGTTCACCCGGCGCACCGCGACAGTGACGATCTCGGCGCCCGAGGCTTCAATCGCGGCGGCGGTTTCGTCCAAATCCTTGTAGCGGCCCGTGCCCACAATCAGGCGGGATTGGAAGCGCTGGCCGGCCACCTGCCAGCTATCATCATCTGCGTCAGACATGCTCAGCCGCCCCCGATGAAGTGAACGATTTCAAGCTTGTCGCCTTCATGCAGGGCAACAGCGGCATAGGTGGAACGGGGCACGATTTCCTCATTACGCTCAACCGCCACTTTCCGCGTATCAAGGCCAATGGCGGCCAAAAGCGCCGCCACGGTGGCGCCCTGGGGCATTTGGCGGGGTTCCCCGTTCACGGAAATGGCGATGCCAGACATGGGCCCAATGTGGCGGGGCAGGGGCGGAAGGGCAAGCGCCAGGCCCGCTTGCCGGGCTTGGACCCCCCGTGCTAGCGCAAGCTTCAAGAGTTGTTCGCAAGGGAAGCGTCGTGACCCCGCCTTTGATCGCCGTGCTGAACGGCCCCAATCTGAATATGCTGGGCGTGCGCGAGCCGGAGAAATACGGCACCGCCACGCTTGATGATGTGGAAGCGCTTTGCGCCGAGGTGGCGGATGCGCTTGGTCTCGCGATTGATTTCCGCCAGACCAATAGCGAAGGCGAATTGGTGACCTGGGTGCAGGAATGCCGAGGCCGCGCTGCCGGCATCATCATGAACCCAGCGGGGTATACCACGACGTCCATCGCCGTCATGGATGCGCTACTTGCCGTGGATGTGCCGGTGATTGAAGTGCATATCACGAATATCCATCGCCGGGAGGAATTCCGGCATCACAGCTTCATCTCCAAGGCTGCCACCGGCGTAATTTGCGGGCTTGGCGTTGAAGGCTATGCGCTGGCGATCCGCGCCATGGCGGGGCTGATCGCTCAGGATGAGGAAGCATGACCAAGGACCTGCAATTCGACCCGGCGACGATCCGGGAATTGGCGCAAATCCTGCGCGAGAGCGACCTGACCGAGATTGAGCTGGTTGACAATGACATGCGGGTCAAGCTGGTCCGGCAGGTGACGGTGGCAGCAATGGCGATGCCGGTGGCCGCTGCTGCCCATGCCGCGCCTGCTGCCGCGCCCGCGGCTGCTATTGCCGCGCCCGCGCCTGCAGCGCCTGCCGCTGAGGTGGATGCGGACCATCCCGGCGCCGTCAACAGCCCCATGGTGGGGGTTGCCTATCTTTCGCCCGAACCTACCTCGGCCCCCTTCGTCACCATTGGCAGCAAGGTGGCGCAAGGCCAGACGCTGATGCTGATTGAGGCCATGAAGACCTATAACCAAATCAAGGCGCCGCGCGCCGGCACCGTCACGCGCATTCTGGTGGAAAGCGGCACGCCGGTGGAATTCGGCGAACCGCTGATGATTGTCGAGTAATGGCGCGCTCGGCTGGGGTGGCACATCATGTTCGGTAAGGTGCTGATCGCCAATCGGGGTGAGATTGCGCTGCGCGTCCATCGGGCGTGCCAGGAAATGGGCATTCGGACAGTCGCGGTGCATTCCACCGCCGATGCCACGGCGATGCATGTGCGCTTTGCCGATGAAAGCGTGTGCATCGGCCCGCCGGCCGCGCGTGATTCCTATTTGAATATGGCGGCGGTGATTTCCGCCGCCATGGTGACCGGCGCGGATGCGATCCATCCGGGTTATGGGTTCCTTTCGGAAAATGCGCGCTTTGCCGAAATGGTGGAAGCGCATGGGCTGAAATTCATCGGCCCCGCGCCCGAGCATATCCGCATGATGGGCGACAAGATCGCCGCCAAGGACGCGATGCGGAGCCTTGGCGTGCCGCTGGTGCCGGGTTCCATGGGCGCGCTTGAAACCCTGGACCAGGCGCGCGAAGTGGCCGAGGCGGTGAAATACCCCGTGCTGATCAAGGCCGCCGCCGGCGGCGGTGGGCGCGGCATGAAGGTAGCCCGCAGCGCCGATGAGCTTGAGGAAGCCTGGAGTGTCGCGCGCACCGAAGCCAAGGCGGCTTTTGGTGATGATAGCGTCTATCTGGAAAAATACCTCGATCGGCCGCGGCATATTGAATTGCAGGTGCTGGCCGACACACACGGCAATGTGGTGCATTTCGGGGAGCGTGATTGTTCCCTGCAACGGCGCCATCAGAAGCTGGTGGAAGAAGCAGGCAGCCCGGCGCTGGATGCCGAAGCGCGCGATGCCTTGGGTGCCACCGTGACCGCGGGGCTATCAAAACTTGGCTATCGCAATGCCGGTACCCTGGAATTCCTGTGGCAGGATGGGCAATTCGCCTTCATTGAGATGAATACGCGCGTGCAGGGGGAACACGCGGTGACCGAAATGGTCTGCGGCATTGACCTGGTGAAGGAACAAATCCGTATCGCCGCTGGTGAGGCTTTGGGCTATGGCCAGAAGGATATCCTTTTCTATGGCCATGCGATTGAATGCCGCATCACCGCGGAAGACCCCGAGACTTTCGCGCCCAATCCCGGCAAGGTGACGACCTATCACGCGCCGGGCGGGCTTGGGGTGCGCGTGGATAGTGCGCTTTATTCGGGCTATGTGGTGCCGCCGCATTATGACAGTCTGGTTGCGAAACTGATTGTGCATGCGCCCACGCGCGCCGAGGCCATCGGCCGCATGCGGCGTGCGCTTGGTGAAATGGTCGTGGCGGGGATCAAGACAACGCTGCCGCTGCATCAGGCGGTGATGGAAGCCCCCGAATTCCAGGATGGCGATTACACCATCCATTGGCTAGAGAGGTTTGTTTCGGACCGGAATACCGACGCGGCAGGGTGACAAGATAATGGTTTCCAAAGGCCTCGGGCCTTTGGTGGGAGGGTTTCAGGGAGGGCAAAGCCCTCCCTGACCTCCCCCTCCCCCCAGGGGAATCGCTTGAAAGGCTTACTGCTGAGTTCTGAATAGTAATGAGCCCAGATAATCTGTGTTCAGAGCGGCTTTTTTTCTTCTGACTTTAAGGCTGTGTTTGTCGTCTGCGTTGCGTATCATGTTCATGGCCATGTG
>JADCFR010000202.1 GCA_020249415.1 Roseomonas sp.
ATGTGCATGGCCATATCGTTGAAATCATCCCGCCCGGCGCGGGTTCGGCCCGCGTGGATCACGCGGCAACCGAAGCGCGCTGGGGCATTTTCATCGCTGCCGGCAAGCCAGGCGTTGATGCCGGCGCGCAATATCACCGCGCGACATCGGATCAGGGTTGGCTTTCCTGCCCGGATAATTGCGCCTTCGACAAGAAGGGCCGCATCTGGATTTCAACCGATGGTGCGCCAGAAAATGCCGGCGTTGCCGATGGGCTTTATGCGGCGGATACGGCGGGGCATGGTCGCGCGCTGACGCGGCTTTTCTATCAAGCGCCGACAGGGGCGGAAGTCTGTGGCCCCTGCTTCACGCCGGACAATAAAACGATTTTCCTCGCGATCCAGCATCCCGGCGAGGATCCGGGTTCCACCTTTGAACGCCCCTCCACACGCTGGCCGGATTTCGCCGAAGGCGTGCCGCCACGGCCTTCCGTGATTGCCATTGTGAAAAAGGATGGCGGGGAGATCGGCGGCTAGGCTTTTCCGCACCGCCAAGTTTTCCACTTGGCCTGAAAATACACTAAGTTCATCGCATGCAGGAAACGCCGCGCCCCGCTGGAGATGCCGCCTTGGACCAGGCCAATGGGGCGCGGCGGCCCCTGCTCCGCGCCCGTGCCGTGATCCTTGGCGAAAGGCTGGATCATCGCGGCCTCGGCCCCGGCGGCACCGCCATGGCAGACCCTGTGCCCATCGCCGCCCCCGCCCCCATCACTGCCTTCGCCTTCCGCTGGGGTGCCGCGGTGATCTTCGGCGCCGATGCCACTCAGGAAGCCGCTTTGCTCGCGGCGCTTGCCCCACGCATCACCAACCCTGCCGATAGCCTGGCCGAGGAGGTCGCGCTGATCGCCCTTGGCGCTGAACGCGACGGGGTGGATGCCGAAGGCGTCATCCAGCTTTGCGATGCAGCGCCTGAACGCATGGCCGTGGTGGCGGATGCGCTCGCGAAAAGCGCCGCCCTCGCCCAGCAGGAAGCCCGCATCGCCGAGGCCTTGGACCGGCTGGAACCCGCCGTCGCGGATTTACGCGCGGCAGGCCGGCTGCGCTTTTCCTCCCGCGCCTTGCATCGGCAGATTGGCCATGCGCTTTCCGCCCATAGCCGCAACCTGGCGCGGGTTGAGGCTGCGGATAAGCCCGAAGTGCTCTGGGACCACCCAGAATTGGAACGGCTCCATGCCCGGCTTTCGGATGAATATGAGCTCCGCGAAAGGGGCGCGGCTTTGGAACGCAAGCTCGGCTGGATCGGCAATACCATCCAGACGCTGCTTTCCCTGATCCAGGCGCGGCGCGCGCTGGGGCTGGAAGCCGCGGTGGTGGTGCTGGTCGGCATTGAGGTGGTCTTCACGCTCTATGAGCATGTGATCCGCCCGCTTTGGCCGTGAAATCGCCCGCCTTGGGCTGGCCTGCCGCGCAATTCCGCGCAATAAAAGCGCCGAGACAAGCCAGTCCAAGGAAATTTACATGACGGCGAATTCGCCCGAATGGGCCCAGGCGCCCACCGCCCCGCAGCAACTCAGCCAGGAGCGTCCGCCGCCGCCACCGGCTTCCGTGCGCCGCTACCTCAGCCTGCCGGATTTTGAGGCGGCTGCGGCGCGCTATCTGCCGCGCAGCATTGGCGGTTTTGTCTCGGGCGCGGTGGAGACCGATGCGTCACTCCGCGACAATCGCGAGGCCTTCCAGGAATGGGGCTTTGTGCCGCGCGTGCTGCGCGATACGCGCGGGCGCAATCTGAAGACCACGCTGTTCGGCCGCGAATATGCCGCACCCTTCGGCCTGCCGCCCATGGGCGCTTCCGCGCTCGTCGCCTATCGCGGTGACCTGGTGCTGACGCAGGCTGCCCGCGCGCGCAATGTGCCGATGATCATGAGCGCTTCTTCGCTGATCCCGCTGGAAGATGTGGCGAAGGCCAATCCGGATGCCTGGTATCAGGCCTATCTGCCGGGTGAAGCTGAACGCATTGAACCGCTGGTGGACCGCGTGGCGGCCGCTGGCTTCAAGACCTTTGTGCTGACGGTGGATGTGCAGGTTTCATCCAATCGCGAAAACAATGTGCGCAATGGTTATTCCATTCCGCTCAAACCCACGCCGCAATTGATCTGGGATGGCATCACGCATCCGCGCTGGGTGCTGAATACCTTCTTCAAGACTATGGCCAATCACGGCATGCCGCATTTTGAGAATATGGATGCCGGACGCGGGCCACCGATTGTCTCCCGCACATTGATGCGTGCCTTTGGCGCGCGGGATGGGCTGGCCTGGGAGCATCTGGAACTGATCCGCAAGCGCTGGAAGGGCAAGCTGGTGGTGAAGGGCATTATCTCCCCCGAAGATGCGCGCATGTGCCGCGATGCGGGGGCGGATGGCATCATGGTGTCCAACCATGGCGGGCGGCAATTGGATGGCACGATTTCCGGCCTGCGGAGCCTCGCTGAAATCGCGCGCGATGCCGGCGGCATGACGGTGATGTATGATGGCGGCGTGCGGCGCGGCAGTGATGTGCTGAAGGCACTGGCACTTGGGGCGTCCTTCGTCTTTGTGGGCCGCCCGATGCTCTGCGCCGCGGCGGTAGCCGGTGAGGAAGGCGTGAAGCACGCAATCGGCCTGCTGTCTGAGGAGATTGATCGCAACATGGCGATGATGGGCATTCTGAACCCA
>JADCFR010000203.1 GCA_020249415.1 Roseomonas sp.
CGCGCTTCCGCCTTGCGAATACGCTTGGGCAGTTTCGCGCCCTTCGCTTTCAGCCCGCCGGGGAGCGGCAGTATCGTTTTTTTCTTGGCGACCTTTTTCTTGATGCCGGGCTTTTTCTTCGCCTTCTCGGCGGGTCTTGCCTTGCTGGGCTTTATTGCCTTGGCCATTTACGCGGCCTCCTGCACTGTAGGAACGGGGCGGATGGGCAGACCGGCAGCGGCGAGCGCGGCCTTGGCCTCGGCAATCCGAAACACCCCGTAATGGAAAACACTGGCGGCAAGCAGGCCAGAGGCACCGGCGCGCGCCCCATCAACAAAATGGCGCAATTCACCAACCCCGCCGGACGCGACAATCGGCAGGCGCGTCGCAGCGCGCACCGCCGCCGTCAATTCCAGATCAAAACCCCGCTTGGTGCCATCACGATCCATCGACGTCAGCAGAATCTCGCCCGCGCCAAGCGCTTCCACCTGCCTGGCCCAGGCAATGGCATCCATGCCTGTACCGCGCCGCCCGCCATGGGTGAAAACCTCCCACCCTGGCCCCCGCTCACGCTCACGCGCATCAATCGCGACCACAATCGCCTGGCTCCCAAAGGCCTCGGCCGCGCGGCGCACCAGATCGGGGTCAGCGACCGCCGCTGAATTGATGGAAACCTTGTCAGCGCCTGCCAGCAAGAGCCTGCGCGCATCATCCACGCTGCGCACCCCACCACCCACGGTGAGCGGAATGAAGACCTCAGCCGCCGTGCGGGAGACCACATCCAGAATGGTATCGCGGTTTTCGGCGGAGGCCGTGATGTCCAGGAAGGTGATCTCATCCGCCCCTTCGCGGTCATAATTGCGCGCCTGTTCCACCGGGTCCCCGGCGTCGCGCAACGCCACGAAGTTCACGCCCTTGACGACGCGACCATCCTTCACATCCAGGCAGGGAATGACACGAAGCGCGAGCAAGGGACCTCAATGGGGTTGCGGTTGCGGGGTGGGGCGCCGGGTATGGAGCCGATCAAGCCATCGCGATGCGCTGGAATGATCCCCTTGTCAAGCCCCGAAAAGCAAGGCTTGCAGGGGCGCGCGGTCAGCGCCACATTTCCCTCATGGCCAGAAAGGGCAAAGCCGCCGCCGCCAAGGGCGGCGATTATCTGACCGGGCATTTGCTGATTGCGATGCCCGGCATGGAAGATCCGCGCTTTGCGCAAAGCGTGGTGTGCCTATGCAATCACTCTGCCGAGGGCGCGATGGGGCTGATGGTGAACCGCCCGATCGAAGGCCTTCCCTTTGACAAATTGCTCAAACAGCTTGGCCTGAAGCCCGTGCCGTCCCAGCGGCAAATACGCCTTGTCTCCGGCGGGCCGGTGGAAGCTGGCCGCGGCTTTGTGCTGCATACGGATGATTGGTCGGCGGATGGCAGCCTTGCTTTCGGTGCGGGCCTCGCCCTGACCGCCAGCGTGGATATCTTGAGCGCGATTGCGAGCGGCGGCGGGCCGCGCCAGGGCCTGCTGGCGCTTGGCTATGCCGGCTGGGCACCCGGCCAATTGGAAGAGGAAATCCAGCGCAATGCCTGGTTGAGCGTGCCGGCAGATGAGGCGCTGCTGTTTCATCAGGATGCCAGCACCGCCTGGCAGGCAGCACTCGCGAAATTGAAGGTGCATCCGGCCTGGCTTTCTTCCGCTGCCGGGCATGCGTGAGGGGTGTAGCGCCATGCAAATCTCGGCAATTCCTTTTGACACGACTGACTGGGCGCAGGTGGAACCGACGCGCCATGCGGGCGTGACCGGCGAGGCGCTATGGCGCACGCGCCATGTCGGGCCGGCAGAAAACCCAATCCGCGTGCGCATGGTGGAATATTCACCTGGCTATGTCGCGGATCATTGGTGCCAGAAGGGCCATGTGCTGCTGGTGCTGGAAGGTGAATTGGAAACCACGCTGGCAGATGGGCGCGTCTTCCTGCTGAAGCCGGGCATGTCCTATCAGGTCGCGGATGGGGCGGAGCCGCATATGTCGCGCACCGCCATGGGCGCAAAGTTGTTTATCGTGGATTGAGGCTTTTTGGCGGCGTTATGCCGGCAGTTTTGGGCGAGGCACGTCGCGCCTGAGACGCTGGCTGATCATTTTACGGCAAAGCGAGCCCCGAATGAAACGCGCCGTGTGGCATGTGGTTGCTATCTAGTTTCAGTTACGCAACGGCCACCACAGGAGCGCTTTCGCGCAGGTGCAACGCCGAAGCCGCATTGGCGCAAGGGTTCACCCCGCCCGAGCGCAGTCTCAGGCGGGGTTGTGCCTATCAGGTCACCACGATATCGAATTGCTTGGCGACCGCGGTCCATTCCGTGATTTGCTCCTGCATGAGCTTCACGAAATCGCCATTCAATGGCGAAGGGCGACGCGGGAGGGTTTGCAATTCCTCAAACCGCGTCATCAATTCCGGCCGCGCCAGGATGGGGTTGACCAGGCCGGCAAGCCGTTCCGTGATCGGCTGAGGCAGGCTCTTCGGCGCGGAAAGCCCAAGCCATTGCGCTGACGTGAGCTTGCCGAAGCCAAGCTCGGCAAAGGTCGGCACATTGGGGAAGGCCGGCAGGCGCTGCGGCGATGAAACCGCGAGTGCGCGCAGCACGCCATCCTTCATCAGCTGCACATTGGTGGTGATGGGATCAATCAGGCTTTCGATCTGATTGGCCATCAGATCCTGCATGGCGGGCGCGCTGCCGCGATAGGGCACGTGATCCAGATTGGTGAGCTTCGCTTCGCCGGACAGCATCGCCCCCAGCAGATGCGGCGCCGAACCAATGCCCGAAGACCCGAAGCGCACCGGGCGCTTCTTCGCCGCGTCAATGTAATCCGCGAGCGTCTTGAAGCGTGACTCGGACTTCACGAGCAGCACATTCGGCGCTTCCACCAAAAGCCCGATATGGGTGAAATCCGTGATCGGGTTGAAGGGCAGGTTTGGCATCGTCGCCGCCGAGAACACATGCACCGATGCGTGGGAGACTAACAGGGTATAGCCATCGGCAGGTTGCTTCGCGACGAAATCCGTGCCGATCACACCACCGGCGCCGGCGCGGTTTTCCACCACCACGGTCTGGCCAAGCGCCTGGGACAGGGCAGGGGCCATCAGGCGGCTTACGGTATCCACCAGGCCACCTGGCGGGAATTGCGCAATCAGGCGGATGGACCCGCGGCTGGGCCAAGCGCCGCTTTGCGCGGAGAGGATGCCTGGGCTTGCCAGCGCGCCGGCAATGGCGCCCCCGGTGAGGCCAAGAAGACGACGACGGTTCATGCGAAAGCTCCTTGCTGCTAAGTCGGCACCCATCGCCTAAAAACCGGGCAGAATGGCCCGTACTTCCGCGATATCGCCGCCTATGCCTGGGAGTAAGGCAATCACCGTGCCAGCGGGTTAGTCCGCCTTGATCCCCGCTTCCCGCACAATCTGGGCCCAGCGCTTCATGTCGGCTTCCACCAGGGCAGTGAAGGCAGCGCGGTCCAGCCGATTGGGGGCCGCGCCCAATTCGACCAGCCGTTCAGTAATGGCGGGCGCGGCCAGGCTTTCCACCAGCGCGGCATTCAACCGATCCGCAACCGGCGCCGGGATGCCCGCCGGGCCGCTGATGCCGAACCAATTCGCCGCCACCAATTGCCCAAGGCCGAGTTCCGCGACAGATGGCACATCGGGCCAGCGCGGCAGGCGTTCCGGCGTGGTCATAGCAAGCAAGCGCAGGCGTTCATTGCGCCCGACATCCGGGATGGCGGCGATCAGCCCATCAATATTGCCGGCAATCACATCAGTCGCCGCCGGCGCCGCGCCGCGATAGGGCACATGGGTGATATCCACCCCCGCCAAGCGTTTCAGGATCTCAAGCTTGGCGTGGGACGATGTGCCATTGCCATTGGACCCGAAGCGGATGCTGCCGGGTTTGTCGCGTGTGGCGGCAATCAGCGCGGGCAGGTTCTGCCAGGGGCCTGTCGAGGAAACCGCAATCGCACTCGGCACCGCGGCGAGCAGCCCGATATGCGTGAAATCGCGCAGCACATCATAGGGCATGGAAGGCAGGATGGCCGGCGCAATGCCCTGAGAGGCGATGTTGGAGAGCAAAATGGTGGTGCCATCGGGGGCGCTTTTGGCGACCGAATCACTGCCAACCACGCCACCGGCACCAGC
>JADCFR010000204.1 GCA_020249415.1 Roseomonas sp.
CACTTTCCTATGACATCGCGATCCGTATCGAAGATGAAGGCCGGCCTGATCTGGCCGCGATGGTAGAGGTACTGGAATATACCGAGGGCCATGTCTTTACCGATGCACGCCTGAAGGTCTTCGCCTTGCGGGTGAAACATCCCCCGGTGACGGAGTGTTTTGCGCTGCGCTTTGATCATGCCGCGGGTTCGGTGGTTTTTTCGGCGGACACCGCGTATTTTCCGCTGCTTGCTGCCTTTGCGCGCGGCGCTGATATTCTTGTGCATGAGGCGATTTATGAACCAGGTGTGGATCGGCTGGTGGCGCGTGTCGGCAATGGCGTGCGGTTGAAGCAGCATCTGCTGGATAGCCATACGCTGGCGGAGGATGTCGGGCGCATCGCCGCAGAGGCTGGCATTGGGCTGCTCGCGCTCAATCATCTGGTGCCGGCGGATGATCCGCTCGTGACGGAACAGCATTGGGTGGAAGCGGTGCGCACCCAATACGCTGGGCCATTGGTTGTTGGGCGCGATGGTCTGGTGCTGCCACTATCAAGCAACAGCGCATGAAGCCTGCCGAGCCCTTTGCGCGTTTTGCCTATCAACGCCACGCGGATCAGGCGCGTGCCAAGCCTGCATCCTATCCTGTGGTCATTATCGGCGCGGGGCCGGTTGGTCTGACGCTTGCCATTGATCTCAAGCTCCGCGGCATTGATTGCGTGCTACTGGATGATCAGGACCGCATCGGGGAGGGGTCGCGCGCCATCTGTTTTGCCAAGCGCACGCTGGAGATTTGGGATCGCCTTGGCTGCGCCGCGCCAATGCTGGACAAGGGCGTGCGGTGGAATATCGGTAAGGTCTTTCAGCATGAGAAATTACTCTACCACTTCGATCTACTGCCAGAACCCGGCCACAAAATGCCGGCCTTCATCAATTTGCAGCAATATTACGCGGAGAAATTCCTGGTGGATCGCGCCCAGGCTTTGGGCGTTGATCTGCGCTGGCTCAACCGTGTGGTCGGCCTGCAATCAGGTGAACAAGGCGCATGCATCGTAGTTGAAACGCCCGATGGCAGCTATTCTCTTGATGCGCGTTATGTCATTGCGTGCGATGGCGCGCGTTCGCCCATGCGCAGCATGCTTGGCCTTGAATTCATGGGTGAGCAGTTCGAGGATCAATTCCTGATCGCCGATGTGCGCATGACAGCGGAATTCCCGGTGGAACGCTGGTTCTGGTTCGATCCGCCCTTTCATGGCGGCAAATCCTGCCTTTTGCACAAGCAGCCCGATGATGTCTGGCGCATTGATCTGCAGCTTTCACCCGATGCGGATACGGAATATGAAAGGCGGCCCGAAGTGGTGCGCCCGCGCATTGAACGCATGTTTGGCCATGGTGATTTCGACTTGGAATGGATTTCCGTCTATCGTTTTCAGTGCCGTCGGCTTGAGCGTTTTGTGCATGGCGCAGTGATTTTCGCGGGTGATGCGGCGCATCAGGTCTCGCCCTTTGGGGCGCGCGGCGCCAATTCCGGCGTGCAGGATGCGGATAATCTTGGCTGGAAGATCGCCGCTGCTTTGCGGGGCAGGTCAGGGCTGATCGCAAGCTATGATCAGGAACGTTCGCAAGCGGCAGATGAAAATATCCTGCATTCAACGCGCGCGACAGATTTCATCGCGCCCCGCCACAAGGCCGAGGCGCGTTTTCGCAATGCGGCGTTGGCGCTGGCGCGGCAGACGGAGTTTGGTAAGCGCTTTGTGAATTCTGGTCGGCTCTCGACGCCCACCACCTATATGGCCAGTCCGCTTTCGACAGCGGATGATTTGCCCTGGGCTGCCGGTCCCACGCCCGGCGCGCCTATTCCGGATGCACCGCTGGGTAATGGATATCTCAGCGAATATCTGGGACAGGGTTTCGCCCTGCTGCATTGGCGGGGCGGTGGTGAGGCACTGTATGTGGAAGGGCTGCCCATGATTGCTGTGTCGGATCATGACGAGGCATTGATTGCGCGTTTTGCACTGACACCTGGCGCCGCCTATCTCATTCGGCCTGATCGCCATGTCGCTGCGCGTTTTCACAATCCTGAGCCAGCAGCTTTGGCTGCGGCACTCAACAAGGCAAATGCTGCATGACAGGGCTAGATACCAAGGCGCGTTTCGCGGATCCCGATGCGGCCTATCGCGCCATCATCGAAGCACATCGCGGCCTGACAGAAAGCGAGAGCGCGGAGTTGAACGCGGCCTTGGTGTTGATTTTGGCCAATCAGCTTGGGGATATGGCGATGTTGCATGAGGCCCTGGTACTTGCACAGCGGTCAATCAAAGGACTTCGCGATCCTCATGCTTAGATCGTCAGATGCATCCCTCTGTACGGCTAGTGACTTCTCACGCGTTTCGAAAGAGCAAGGCGGCGCAATGAAGGGAGGTATCATGAAAAAAAATTTCATCAGATGCTTGCATGGTCACGTGCGCAGAGGCGCACAATCCGAACCGTCGCGCCAATGGGGATACCCGGAAGGATTGGGGCGCTTCCGTCCCCTTTAATGATTGGAGAGAATTGTGCGATTTCCGTTGGTCATGCGCGGGCTATTCAGAAGCGGGGCTTGGTCTGAAACGCCGATTCTCATTCCGGCCTTCAACAACCCCTCCTATTGCCGCATGATGGTGAATCAGCTTTGCGCCTTGGGCCTTTCCCGCGTGGTGATTATTGATAACGCGTCCACGACAGAGGAAATGAAGCGTGAATTGCTGGACTTGGAAGAACGCGTTCATGTCATTCGCCTTGGTAAGAACGCCGGCCCCAAATACTTCGCACGAAACTGGTTTTTTTATGTTCAATTGCCGCAGATTTTCTGCGTTACTGATCCAGATCTCGCCTTCAATAGGAATTTGCCAAATGATTTTTTGGAAATTTTGTTTGCTTTGACGCAGAAACACAGGATAGGCAAGGCAGGCTTCGCACTTGATATCCAGGACAGTGAGAAATTTCGTGAGATAGAGCTGGAATTCAAGGGAAAGTCCTATGATATTGTTTCTTGGGAAAAGCAGTTCTGGCAGAAACAGATCGGGCTTACCCAGGGTCTTGATCCGGTGTTTTTGGCGGATATCGATACAACCTTTGCACTCTACAATAAGAATCACTTTGTGCGGAAGAAATTGGGTTTCTACCGCGCCCTCCGCGTCGCAGGAAACTTTACCGCACGCCATCTACCCTGGTACCGCGAAAGCCTCATCGGTCGGACGGAAGAAATGGCCTATGCCAATACGCAAAAATTCTCCTGGTACTCGAATTCCTGAATCTATTTTTGTCGGCTCTTGAAAAAATTCTGCACAGATTTATAGAAACGACCATTCATATAGATCAGTAACATCAAAAAAATCCTGGGCGAGAAATAATTCTTGCGAATATGCGCAAAGCGGACCAATGGACGCTTCACCTTGGAATAATGCTTGCGAAACACTCGTGTATGCCCATTTGGCACGACGGAATAAACGACGCCTTCGGCCTCAGCATTGAAAAGTCGCCAAGGATGATGTTGCAGAAGCGGTTCGATGGCTCGAGTATAGGCAATGGGTCCGGTCGTCTTCAGGACCGCCTCTTTGCCAACCCCGTCATGGAGCGGGTCATAATTTCGCAGATTGTCAAGGACGTGGGAGATGACAGCACGCAGGAAGGGATGGCCCGCGCGTGCCATGATGTGCCACTGCTGAAATTCAGAAGAAATACCGAGTTTTGGGTGAAAACCATCTTTCGGATCCCGCCAATGTGACAGTAGAAATGCGTCATCCTCGCGCAATAATTCATCAAAAGGCTTGCGACAGCCTGATTTGATGTCGAGATACACGCCACCCACCCGATACAATAGCAGATAGCGAAAAAAATCTGCGCGTGCGGCACCATAGGCAGGATGAATTGACTGAAAGGACCGAAGGATTTTTGTGTCGTAGTTTTCGCGAATAAAACGAAGGCAGTCAGCATCATCGTAAAGCCTGTGCTCCCAATCCACATTCAGGGCTTTCAGCCCCCGAATATGCTCGACGAGGAACCCAGGCATTTGCTCCCGGGACGGATATGTCTGGTGAATGATCTTTGGGATTGCCATTTATGCTTTGTATGAGATTGTCAGGCAAAACCATGATAATGGGTGAGGGAAAAAACACAACTCATGGCAATACAACCCTGGACCATCAACGCCTTGATGACCATATTCCCGGAATGAACCAAGAACATCGCAGCCATGAGCCTGCCGGCCTTTGCTGAGCTATTGGAAAGGCTTGTCTTTTCCCCTGGCCGGAACGCCAAGCTGGCGTTGCTTTGCCAGTGGTTCGCGGTTCAACCAGACCCCGAACGCGGCCTTGGCCTCGCCGCCATCACCGAAAGCCTGAAGCTTACCACCGCCAGACCGGCCATGCTCCGCGAGATCACCATGGCGCGAGTAGACCCTGAGCTGTTCCGGCTTTCCTATGATTATGTCGGCGATCTCGCGGAAACCATTGCGCTGATCTGGCCGAAGCGCGCTGGCGTCAATGCGCCGCCGCCGGCGCTTTCCGATATCATCGGCGCGCTCGAAACCAGCTCAAAACCCGAGGTGCCGGCAATGATTGCTGGCTGGCTGGACACACTCGATGCAAGCGGGCGGCTCGCCCTGATCAAGCTACTCACCGGCGGGTTGCGCGTGGGGGTATCAGCCCGGCTGGCGCGCGTCGCACTCGCGGAATGGTCCGGCACGTCGGTAGAAGCGATTGAGGAAGCCTGGCACGCCATCCCCGCGCCCTATCAGCCGCTTTTCGCCTGGCTGGAAGGCCGTGCGCCACAGCCCGACCCGCGCACCGCCCCCGTCTTTCGTCCGTTGATGCTGGCGCATCCCTTGGAAGAAGCCGATCTCGCTGGGCTTGATCCCGCTGCCTATTGCGCCGAATGGAAATGGGATGGCATTCGCGTGCAGGTCACTTCGGGACCGGGTGGTGCGCGGCTCTGGAGCCGTGGGGCCGAGGATATCTCTGCAAGCTTTCCTGAAATCATTGCGGGGTTGGATTTCCACGCGGTGCTGGATGGTGAACTACTCGTGCTGCGGGATGGCGAGGTGGCGCCCTTTGCCGATGTGCAGCAAAGGCTGAACCGCAAAAGCGTCAGTGCGAAATTGCAACGCGATTATCCGGTGGCGATCCGGCTTTATGATTTGTTATTCGAGGGCGGCGATGATTTGCGCCCCCTGCCCTTTGCCGAGCGGCGCGCGCGGCTGGAAGCCTGGTATCAGCGCCAGCAACCTCCGCGCATGGATCTCTCCGCGCTGATACCCTTCAGCCAGATCAGCGAATTGCAGGCGCTGCGCGGTGGCGCGCGGGATGCGGCAATCGAGGGCCTCATGTTGAAGCGCGCGGATGGTCCCTATCTGCCAGGGCGTGTGAAGGGGCAATGGTGGAAATGGAAGCGCGCGCCGCTCACGCTTGATGCGGTGCTGATGTACGCGCAGCGCGGCCATGGCAAGCGAAGCAGCTTCTATTCAGATTACACCTTTGGCGTCTGGCGGGAAGACGGCGAATTGGTCCCGATCGGCAAGGCCTATTCCGGCTATACGGATGAGGAATTGGCCTGGCTTGATCGCTGGATCCGCAACCACACCGTGGACCGCTTTGGCCCGGTGCGGGAAGTGGAAAAACAGCTTGTACTGGAAGTGGCCTTTGACGCGGCGCAACGCAGCACCCGGCATAAATCCGGTGTGGCGCTGCGCTTTCCGCGCATTGCACGCATCAGGCGGGATAAGCCAGCCGAGGAAGCGGATCGGCTGGAGGCCGCACTAGCCTTCATCGGGCAGGATTGACCCGCGGCATCACGCATGCTGCGCTTGCTCAGCAATCCTGAAGGGGAAACACCATGCCTATCGCGCCGAATTTCGCCCGCCGTCGCCTGGAAAAGGGCGAACTCGCCCTTGGCTTTGGCGTGCATCATTTGCGCACGCCCGCTGTTGGCATGATTGCCGCGGCATCTGGTTTTGATTGGCTGTTCATTGATATGGAACATGGCGCAATGAGCGTGGATGACGCGACGCGCATGGCCATGGCCGCGCTTTCGCAGGGCATCACGCCGATTGTGCGGTGTTGCAAGGATGCGCTGTTTGAAGGCACGCGCTGCCTGGATAACGGCGCCATGGGCGTGGTGGTGCCGCATATTGATACTGCCGAGGAGGCCCGCATTGTGGTGCGCGCCTTCCGCTACCCACCACTTGGCGAGCGTTCCTGGGGCGGCCCGCCGGCACAATATGCCTTCCAGGTTTCCGATACCGCCGCGGCGCAGAAGGAATTGAATGAACAGATCATGGTGACCGTGATGATCGAAACACCGGAAGCGGTCGCGAATGCCGATGCCATCGCCGCTGTGCCGGGGGTGGATAGCCTCATGATCGGCACCTCGGACCTCACGGCTTCCATGGGCATTGCCGGGCAGATCGGTCACCCCGATGTGCGCGCGGCCTATGCCAAGGTGGCGGCGGCCTGCAAGGCGCATGGCAAGGTTATGGGCATGGGTGGTGTTTATGATGAGAAGGTCGCGCCTGAGTACATCGCCCTTGGCGCTCGGTTCTTGTTGAGCGGTTCGGACCACGCCTTCCTGATGGCAGGCGGTGGCGCGCGGGCGAAATTCCTGCGCGGCTTGCAGGGGTAAAGTCGGCCGCATCGCCCAAGCCCCGCAAGCGCTGCTGCACGGGGCTTGAGCGGGTTAGTGGCGGTCTTCGTCGCAGCCGCAATCGGGCTGCACCAGCTTCGCATCCTTGCGGATGATGTGAAAATCGATCCATTCCGCTACCAGGCGGCGCGCTTCGGTCATGGGCGCTTCCGGGTGGTGGATGCGGTAGAGCGTCGTGCAGGCATGGAAGGCCTGCGGATCATCGGCGCCAATGTCGCGCAATTCCCGATAGGCGGTGATGACCGCAGCTTCGCAGCGGCGGATGGTATGTGTTTGCTGTCGTGCCATTCAACGCTCCTTGCCGGCTGAACACTGGCATGCCTGTTGCCCGCGTTCCTTGAGGGTTCTCTCGAACGGGGGACAGCCATTTCCCGACCCCCTTGCCCCACTCGGACAATAGTCACCCTAACCGAGGCAGGATGGATTTGCAATATTCGCAATTGCGACTTAATCGCATCCGTGGAAAACCGCCATTCCGTATGGCAGCCCGACGGCTTCCCGCCTTGTCCTGGGCCGCCACTGCCCCGCCCCTGCTGCCATCCGCCGAGCAAAGAGTTTTACGCGCTTTGCGCCCCATCGCGCCGAATGATGGCGCGGAACACTTCGTTGCAGCGGGCATCATGGCGACGGCGCAACTCACGGAGCCCGCGCGTCGCATCGGGGCCAACCTCGGTTAAGGACAAGTTTACATTCCGGAGGCGGAAGAAAACGCCGCGTCTTCAGCCCTTGCGGCCATTACGCTGTGGCGGGGTATCATGGGTGACGCGTCGCTTGCCGAATAACTCAAGCTTATGGCCGACCAGATCATAACCCAGGCGCCTGGCAATGGCTGCCGCCAGGGCCTCATGCACCTCATCGGCGAATTCAATGACATGGCCGGTCTCAACATCAATCAAATGATGATGATGCCCCCGATCAGCCAGATCGTAACGCGCGCGCCCGCCACCGAAATCCCGCCGCTCAAGAATGCCGCGTTCCTCCAGCAGACGAACGGTGCGATAGACAGTGGCGATTGAAACGCGCTTGTCGCGTTCCAGCGCGCGACGATGCAGTTCCTCAACATCTGGATGATCCTCAGCCTCGCTCAAGATGCGCGCGATAAGCCGGCGCTGTCCGGTCATTTTCAGGCCCTGTTCCACACACATGGCCTCGATCCTGGACGCCGTCGGGATCTCTGGCGAATCGGATTTTGTCATTGCCATGGTTGGCTTGGCCAAGGGGATGCTCGCTTCGGGGATGCGCCCGTAAAAGGCTTCGGATGGGACCTTATGCGCCGCGCGGGCAGGCTTCTCAAGCCCCTGAGGCATTTCCCACCCCATGAAGGGCGCGGGGCAGAAAAACTTGGCTGGGAGATTATTTTAATATTGCGAATCAGTCGCATTCGCAATATATCCCAGATTGTCTCAAGGAGGTCCCCATGCAAAACACTCTCATGCGCCGTCGTTCCCTGCTTGCCCTGCCCTTTGCCGCGCCGCTGGCCGCGCCCACCCTGGTGGCGGCGCAGGAACGCGCGCTCAATCTCTATTCGTCGCGCCATTATGATACGGATCGCGCGCTCTATGATGGCTTCACGGCCGAAACCGGCATTCGCATCCGGCTGATTGAAGGCGATGCGGATCAGCTGATTGCGCGCATTCAATCCGAAGGGGCGAATAGCCCCGCCGATGTGCTGATTACGGTGGATGCGGCGCGGCTCGCGCGGGCGGTGGATGCTGGCGTTCTGGCCGAAACGGAAAGCGAGACGCTGAAATCGCGCATCCCGGAAAACCTCCGCGCCCCGGATGGCAAATGGTATGGGCTTTCCAGCCGCGCGCGCGTCATCATGTATGATCGCCAACGCGGCCTGCCCGAAGGCCTGACGCGGTACGAGGATTTGGCCCTGACGGCGCAACGCGGGCAAATCCTCATTCGTGCGGCGGCGCATCCCTATAATACCTCTCTGATGGCAAGCATTCTGCTGGCCAATGGTGCGGAGGCGGCCGAGGCCTGGGCGCGTGGCGTGGTCACGAATATGGCGCGCCCGCCGCAAGGTGGTGATACGCCGCAATTCCAGGCGGTGGCCGCTGGCGTGGGGCGCTTGGCGGTTGCCAATACCTATTATTTGGCGCGGTTTGGCGCTTCGTCCAATCCGCAGGAAAAGGCGCTGTTTGATCGAATTGGCGTAATCTTCCCCAATCAGGGGCAAGGCGATCGCGGGACGCATGTGAACATCTCGGGCGCCGGGGTGGTGCGGAGTTCCACAAATAAGGCCGTCGCGCTGCGCTTCATTGAATACCTCAGCAGTCAGCGCGCGCAGGAATTATTTGCCAATGGCAATTTTGAATATCCGGTGGTGCCAGGCATTGCGGCGCATCCCGCACTGACCGCGCTTGGCAGCTTCCGCGCCGATCAATTGAACGCCCAGCGCTTTGGCGCCCTGGCGCCTGAGGCGCTCCGGATCATGCAAAGGGCGGGGTGGCGCTAAAGGCCATCGTGCCAATAGCGCCCTCCGATTCACGCGAAATCAGTCATGCGGGTTTGTCCTTGCTGTTGGGTGATCCTGGCCGGCAATGAGAATGAATCTGCGCTCAGGCAGGGGCGGCAGTGAGCCCGCGCGTGAAGGCCTGCCGGTCCTGTTGTTAAGCCAGCTCTGGCCGAGTTGTTCTGTCTGCGCCGATCACCTTATACTGATGGCATGATCGATGTTATCAGCGCAACGCGGCTTTCTCATGATGATTTTCTGGCGCAAGCGCCGCTTGGCGTTTCGCTCAAGCGACTTGCTTTTGATAAGCGCATTCGTGCGCGGGTGACTTTCGAAAACCGCGCTGGATTACCCGTCGTCTATAATGCCGCAATTGAAGCGCCAGAGGCAGCAGAATTCCTTGTCTTCATTCATGATGATGTCTGGATTGACGATTATTTCTTTGCTGATCGCATCATTACTGCATTGCAAGGCTTCGATGTCATTGGCCCTGCCGGTAATCGCAGGCGCTTGCCGCGACAGCCTTCCTGGGCGTTTCTACAGTTGATGGGGGATAA
>JADCFR010000205.1 GCA_020249415.1 Roseomonas sp.
ACATCGGCCAAATGGCCCGCCAGCGCCGCCGCAGCCGCCATTGCAGGGCTCAACAAATGGGTCCGCCCGCCAGGGCCCTGACGGCCTTCGAAATTGCGGTTCGACGTGCTGGCGCTGCGCTGACCCGGCGTGAGTTTATCGGGGTTCATGCCAAGGCACATGGAACAGCCCGCTTCGCGCCATTCAAAGCCCGCTTCGCGCAGAATGCGATCAAGCCCTTCCGCTTCTGCCTGCTTTTTCACGAGGCCCGAACCCGGCACGACCAAGGCGCGCACATGATCCGCGACGCGCCTTCCCTTGGCGATGGCGGCGGCAGCGCGGATATCCTCAATGCGGCTATTGGTGCAGGACCCAATGAAGACAACATCCACCTTCAAATCGGTCAGGCGCTGACCGGGCGTGAGGCCCATATACTCCACCATGCGCTGCAGCTGCGCGCGCCGCGCCTCATCCGCCTCATCGCCAGGGTTCGGCACCATGCCGGTGATCGGCAGCACCGCTTCCGGGTTGGTGCCCCAGGTGACTTGCGGCGCAATCTCATGCGCGGCCAGGCGCAATTCCTTATCAAAATGCGCCCCCGCATCGGAAGGCAGCGTCTTCCACCATTCAAGCGCGCGCTTGAACGCCTCGCCCTTCGGGCCATTCGGCGTTTTGGCGATGTAATCAAACGTGGTTTGGTCAGGTGCGACCATCCCAGCCCGCGCCCCGCCTTCGATGGTCATGTTGCAGACCGTCATGCGCCCTGCCATGTCGAGTGCACGGATCGCATCCCCGGCATATTCAATCACATGGCCCGTGCCGCCCGCCGTGCCGATCTTCCCGATGATCGCCAGCACAATATCCTTGCCGGAACAGCCAAAAGCCAGATTGCCATCCACCGAAACGCGCATGTTCTTGGCGGGCTTTTGCAACAGCGTCTGCGTCGCCAGCACATGCTCCACTTCCGAGGTGCCAATGCCAAAGGCCAGCGCGCCCATGGCGCCATGGGTCGAGGTATGGCTGTCACCACAGACAATCGTCATCCCCGGCAACGAACGGCCAAGCTCAGGCCCGATCACATGCACAATGCCCTGGCGATCATCCAGCAGCGGGATGTAGGGCACGCCGAATTCAACGACATTCTTTTCCAGCGTTTCAACCTGCAAGCGGCTTTCGGGGTCCACAATGCCGGTGCGGCGGCTGTCATCGGTCGCGATATTATGGTCAACCACGGCGAGTGTCGCATCCGGGCGGCGCACCTTGCGCCCTGCGGCGCGCAGGCCATCAAAGGCCTGCGGCGTGGTCACTTCATGGGTCAGATGGAGATCAATATAGAGCAGCGCCGTGCCATCCGGCAGGGTTTCAACAACATGCGCGTCCCAAATCTTGTCGAATAGCGTGCGCGGCTTTTGCGCTGACATCTCATCTTCCCCCTATATACGAAGGGCGCCGCCGTTACGGCGCCCGCAATATTCAGCCTTCGGCAGCCTTGGCGGCGCCATCAGCCTTCATGCCAAGCTTTTCCGCAATACGCGCGGATTTGCCGGTGCGGCCACGCAAATAATAGAGCTTCGCGCGACGCACGCGCCCACGACGCACCACCTGGATTTCCGCGACGTTGGGGCTATAGAGCGGGAATACGCGTTCCACCCCTTCACCATAGGAAAGCTTGCGGACGGTGAAATTGCTCTGCACGCCCTTGTTGGAACGCGCGATCACCACGCCTTCATAAGCCTGGGTGCGGACGCGTTCGCCTTCCACCACCTTCACCATGACGCGCACCGTATCGCCCGGGCCAAATTCCGGCGTGGCGCGGGCGGCGGCGAGCTTGGCCTGCTGATCAGCTTCGAATTGCTGCAAGATATTCATGTTGGTACCCTTTCTTCGGTTTCTTTAGGCGGCGGCGGGATGGCCGGCAATGGCCCCCGCGCCCCCGCGCGCTGTTTCATGCCGCGCCCAAAGATCGGGGCGGCGTTCCTTTGTGATTGTCTCGCTTTCGGCCCGGCGCCAGGCCGCAATGGCGGCGTGATGGCCCGAAAGCAGTACCTCCGGCACCGCGCGCCCAGCCCATTCGGCCGGGCGCGTGTAATGCGGATATTCCAAAAGCCCCTCGGCGCCATGGCTTTCCTCGGCCGCGCTTTCCGCCGCCCCCATGACGCCCGGCAGCAGGCGCACACAGGCATCGAGCAGCGCGAGTGCGGCCAATTCCCCCCCGCTCAGCACATAATCGCCGATCGAGATTTCCAGCATGCCGCGCGCTTCAATCACGCGCTGATCCACACCTTCATAACGCCCGCAAAGCAACACTGCCCCAGGCCCCGCCGCCAATTCCCGGACCAAGGCCTGATCCAGCAAGCGCCCGCGCGGCGTCAGGTAAATCACCGGCCGTGCCGGCGCTTCAACCAAGGCAGCCCCCACCGCGGCATCCACCACATCCGGGCGCAGCACCATGCCGGCACCGCCGCCAAAGGGCGTGTCATCCACGCTGCGATGGCGATCCTTGGCATGGTCGCGAATGTCATGCGCGGCCAGGGACCAAAGCCCTTCGCGCAAGCCACGCCCCGCAAGCGAAAGCCCCAGCGGCCCCGGGAACATTTCCGGGAAAAGCGTCAGGATATCG
>JADCFR010000206.1 GCA_020249415.1 Roseomonas sp.
CGTGCAGCATTTGCATGGCTGGGCGCCGGGCAAGCTGCCCGATGTCGAAAAGCGCGCCGGTGAGATCATCCGCGCCTATGAGGATATCGGCATGCGCGTTTCCTATTGCTTCGCGCTGCGTGACCAAAACCGGCTGGTCTATCAGGCGGATCAGGATTTCGTCGCAAGTCTTCCGGCGGAACTTCAGGGGCCGATGCAGCGCTGGTTTGACCGTTTTCAATTGTCGCTGGAGGATAACCTTGACCTATTCCGCAACCTCCATGGCAGCCATAACGCCAAGCGGCGCGTGCGTGTGCAATTGGCGCCGGCCAATTTGCATTGGTGTTCCGACAAGGCCTTGGCAGCGATGGCAGAGCTTTCGCGCACGCATAACGCGCCGATGCATATGCATCTGGTGGAAACCGCCTATCAGAAGGAATATGCGCGCCGCCGCGGCGGCGGCACGGCGGTGGAATATCTGGACCGCTTCGGCCTGCTGGGGCCGAACATGACGCTCGGCCATGGCGTTTGGCTGAATGAGAAGGATATTGACCGGCTCGCTGAGACCGGCACCTGCATCTGCCATAATTGCTCGTCCAATTTCCGGCTGCGTTCGGGTGTGGCGCCGCTCAATCGCTTTGAAGCGCGAGGCATCAATACCGCGATTGGGCTGGATGAGGCCGGCATCAATGATGACCGCGATATGCTGCAGGAATTGCGCCTGGTGCTGCGCGCGCATCGCGTGCCGGGGATGGGTGATGATGAAGTGCCGGGCATGGGCCAGGTGCTGCGCATGGCGACGGCGGGCGGGGCGCGCACCACATCCTGGCGCGATGGCCTCGGCACGCTGGAAGTCGGCAAGGGCGCGGATTTGTCCCTGATTGATTGGGACAGCATTGCCTATCCCTATCTGGATGAACTCACGCCCACCCTGGATGCCGTGGTGCAGCGCGCCAAGGCGAGCGCCGTGCGCGCCGTGATGTGTGATGGCGAAGTGATCTACCAGGAAGGCCGCTTTACGCGGGTTGATCGCGACGGGGCGCTCAAGGCGCTGCATGATGATTTGAGCCGCGCTTTGGCGGATGATGAGGTGGAAAGGCGCCAGCTTTCCAAGGCGCTGCTGCCGCATGCCAGGCGCTTCTATGCCGAATACATTGACCCAGCCCGGCATGAACCCTTCTACCGGTCCAGCTCCCGCGTTTGACGCGCTTGCTTGCAACTAGCGCTTGACCTCGGCCCCCAGGGGCGGAAGAGATGCTGCCATGGATCTCCGCCGCCTTTTGCCGATTCTGAGCGCCCTGGTGCTCACCGCGCCGGCCTTTGGCCAATCGAGCCTGGGTAGCGCGCAGAATGTGCCACCGCCGCGCCAGGCGGCACCCGCGCCCGCGCCTGCCACGCAGCCTCGGCCCGAACAGCGCCCGCCGGTGGTCAATCCGCCGGCAAGGCCGCAGGCGACGCAACGCAACGCCGAAGGCCAGCAACGCGCCCCGGCGGCGCAACAACAGCGCCCGGCTGGGCAGCAGCAACCGCAGCAGCGCCAAGCGGGCCAGCAGCAGCGCCCCGCCGGCCAGGGCCAGGGTAACCGCGCTGCCGCCGGCGCCGCTGCGGGGGTCGCAGCCGGGGCCGCTGCCGGCGCCGCCGCCACCGCTGGCGCTGCCAAACCAACCGAGCCCACCCCGGCCCCCGCGCCGCCGCCCGCAGCGGAACGCGCCCCCACCATCGGGTCCATTTCGGGTCGGCCGCTGCCGCGTTTTGCCTCACTTCGGTCCGATGAGGTGAATATGCGAAGCGGCCCTGGTACGCGCTTCCCCATTGAATGGACCTTCCAGCGCCGTGACTTGCCGGTGGAAATTCTGCGCGAATTCGAACTCTGGCGCCGCATCCGCGACCCTGATGGCGCGGAAGGCTGGGTGCATCAATCAACACTGATAACCCGGCGTTCCTTCATTGTGCGCGGCCCGCCGGGGTCTGAGGTGATGCTCCGCCGTCGCGCTGAGGATCAGGCGCAGCCTGTGGCGCGGCTTCGCCCCGGCGTGGTGGGCCGCTTGCGCGCCTGTGAGGCCAATAGCGCCTGGTGTGAGGCGCAGATCGGCGATCACCGCGGCTTTATCAAGCGCGCCGATATCTGGGGCGTGGGGCCGAATGAGGAAGTGAAATAACGCCCCTTTCCCGCGCCCCGTTTTCCGGATTAAGCTTTCGCCATGACCGAGGAATCTCCCAACCGCGCGCTGCACGATATTGGCGGGATCGCGCGCTTCCGCTGCACCCCCGTTGAGCATGATGAGGCGCCGCCCGATGCCTTCGGCAAGAAGGTGGACGCCATTCGGCAAATCCTGGCGCAGAAAAAGATGATGACGGTGGATGAACTGCGCCGCGGCATCGAAAGCATCCCTGAGGATGAATATTTCGCGCTTGGCTATTACGAACGCTGGCTGCGTTCCATTGCGGCACTCATGGTCGAAAAAGGCGTCATCCGGCAGGAGGATTTGGCATGAATGCTGCGCCCGAAACCGCTGCCCCCCGCTTCGCGCCCGGCGCGCGGGTGCGTGTGAAGGATGATTGGCCCGAAACCCGCGGGCCCTGCCATATCCGCACGCCGCATTATGTGCGTGGGCGGATGGGCCAGGTGGTGCGCCCGCTGGGTGCCTTCCCGAATCCGGAAGACCTTGCCTTTGCCCGCCTCGCGCCGCGCCGGCAGCTTTACCATGTGCTGTTCGACCAGCCACCCATTTGGAATGAGGGCAAGCCCGGCGATACGGTGATGGTGGAAATTTTTGAGCATTGGTTGGAGGAAGCCTGACATGGCCGCCCCCCCTTCTGGCGCGAGCCTCGCGCTGCTGGATAAGTTGGTTGCCGCCCTGAATGCCAAGGGGCTGGTGAGCGAAACCGAAATCGCCGAGCGTCAGGCGATCACGGATCGCGCGAGCCCTGAGATTGGCGCGCGCATGGTCGCCCGCGCCTGGACCGATCCCGAATACTACGCGCTGCTGATGCGCGATGGGAAAGCGGCGGCCGAGGCGATGGGCGCTTCCATGGCCGGCGCGCCGGAGCTTGGCGTTTTGGAGAATACGCCAAAGCAACATCATTTGGTGGTCTGCACGCTTTGTTCCTGTTACCCACGCGCGCTGCTCGGCTATCCGCCCGGCTGGTACAAATCCTTCGCCTATCGGTCCCGCGCCGTGCGTGAACCGCGCGCCGTGCTGGCGGAATGGGGCACGCAATTGGCCGATGATGTCGAAATCCGCGTGGTGGATAGCACGGCGGATTATCGCTGGATGGTACTGCCGATGCGGCCCAAGGGGACTGAGGGGTGGAGTGCTGAGAAGCTGGCGGCGATTGTGACGCGGGATGCGCTGGTGGGCGTGGCGGTGCCGCGGGTGTGAAGCCCCCTCAACCCACCAACCAAACAATCACCGTCCCGCCCGAAGTCAGCAATATATGGCCAAAGGGCACCGCAGCGGTGTAGCCCAGCACGGCAACCGGGCTGCCTGATTTTTCCTGCAATGCGGCCAGTGCCGCCGTCATGGTCTGCGCGCCGGAAAGGGCGCCCAGCAGCAAAAGCGGGTTCATGCGCAGCACATAGCGCCCAACAAATAGCCCAACGAATTGCGGCACCAGTGTCACGAAGGCGCCGGCCACCAGCAAACCGAAACCCACTTCCCGCACCGCCTCTACGAATACAGGGCCGGCATGCAGGCCAATCATGCCGACAAAGCCAGCCAGGCCGAGCGATGTCATCAGCGAAATCGCCGCATCCGGAATGCGCGCGAATTGCGGCCGGTGGGAACGCAGCCAGCCGATGAAAAGCCCTGCCATCAGCGTGCCCACGCTGGTTGAAAGCGTGATATGCGCCCCGCCAATATCAAAGCCCGCCACCGCACCAATCAGCCCGCCCAGGAAAATCGCAAGCCCCAGCGTGACGTAATCTGTCGCGTCACTTTGGCGGATCGCGGCCCCCACGAGCGCCGCCGCCGCCTCAACATGCTTTTCGGTGCCGATCAGCGTGATGATATCGCCCCGTTCCAGCCGCGTATCCGGGGCGAGTGGCACTTCCAACCCGCTGCGCAGAATGCGGCGCAGGAAAACGCCGCGCGCCACCGCCATTTCGCCAAGCTCACCAATGCTGCGGCCAGCGACATCGCGTGAGGAGACATAGACATCAAGCGAAAGCGCGGGAATATCCAGCAATTCCTTATCCTCAACCTCCCGCACCTCACCACCAAAAAGCGCGATCAGCACCTCACGCCGCGCCTCAATGGCGACCACATCGCCCTCCTGCAGCAGCGTATCGGGCTTGGGGTCCAGCAGACTATCGCCGCGGCGGATGCGCTGGATGAAAACGCGCTGCCCCGCGGCATGGGCTTCGGCCTCCGCCACCGTCTTGCCCACCAGCGGCGTGTCGGCTTCAAGCGCATAGGCGCGGATTTCCACGGGCCGCCAGGCGGAAGCAATGCCGGCGCGCTTTTGCGTCATGCCATATTTTTCTTCAAGCTTGCGTGCCTCGGCCGCCACATCAATGCGCAGCAACATCGGCCCAAAGACGGTGGTCATCAAAATCACGCCAAGCGCCCCAAACAAATAACAAAGCGCATCGGCCACCGCGATATGCGTGATCAGCAGGTCGCGCTGTTCCTTGGGCAGCGGCAAGGCGCGGATCGCCTCGGCCGCCGTGCCGATGGCGGGTGATTCCGTCATGCCGCCGGAAAACAGCCCCGCCGCGAAACCCACATCAAGGCCAAGGATGCGCGCCGCAATCACGGCGGTGGCAATACCGGTCAGCGGCACAATCATGCCAATGGCAATGCCCGGCAGCCCATCGCCTTTTACCGCCACCAAAAATTTCGGCCCGACCGAATAGCCAATGCCAAATAGGAACAGCAGAAACAGGATGGAGCGCGCAGTTTCCGAAACCGGCACATGAGCGAATTGGCCAATCAGAATCCCGGCGAAAAGCGCACCGGTCACCGGGCCCAGGCCGAAGCCGCGAAAGGTGACCTTGCCAAAAAGGTATCCAAGCCCAAGGACCAGATAAACCGTAAGGTCAGGATGGGCTTCCAGAAAATTGGCGAATTCCCCGTGGCCCATACTGCTTCCCCCCTGTTTCTCGTGAAACGGCTGTGCGAGCCTTGCCCATTGCCAGGGCCCTGCCAAGCCATGTCGCGCAGGCGGTTCAGTCTTGCCCCTTCAACAGGGCCAAAGCCTCCCGATAGATAGCGCGGCGCATGCGCCCGGTGGCCTTGGCAACCGCTTCCGCCGCATCCTTGACTGAAAGCCCGCCCGCAAGTGCGGCGCGCAATTGCGCGGTCACTTCCGCATCGCCCACCACTGCCTCAGCCGCTGCGGGGCCGACCACGATGCACATCTCCCCCCGCGCTTCGGCGCCTAAGTAATGCGCGGCCAAATCAGCAAGGCTACCCCGCCGCACTTCCTCAAACCGCTTGGTCATTTCGCGCGCCACGGCGGCTGGGCGCGCGGCGCCAAACGCCGCAGCCATATCGGCAAGGCTTTCGCCCAGCCGATGCGGCGCCTCGTAAAAAATCAGGCTGGCGGCAAGCCCGGCCTGTTCCAGTGCCTTCAGCCGGCCAAGCGCTGCCGCACGCGCGGCCTGGCGCGGCGGCAGAAAACCCTGAAACAGGAAGGGCTCGGGCGGCAGGCCGGAAAGCACCAGGGCCATCATCGCCGCATTGGGGCCGGGAATGGCAGAGATCGGCAGCGCCTCGGCAATCGCGGCGCGCACCAACCTAAAGCCGGGGTCACTCACCAAAGGCGTCCCGGCATCGGAAACCAGTGCCAATTTTTGCCCCTGACGCAGCATTTCCAGTATCCGGGGCAGCTCATTCGCTTCATTATGGTCGTGCAGAGGAATCAGGCGCGCGGTGATGCCCAGCCGGGCGAGCATTGCGCCGGTTGTTCTGCTATCTTCACACAGCACCGCATCGGCCGCCTTCAGGGCGGCCAGGGCGCGGGGCGAAAGATCCCCCATATTGCCTATGGGGGTCGCAACCAATGTCAGGCCGGGCCCAATGGCGGGCGCAGCCGAAGGATGGACCGACCGTGCCTCGTTTTCTGAATCGGCTGTCGTCACGCCTGATCGCCCTTGTTCCGCTCGGCTTGCTTGTCGCGCTTGCGGCCTGTGCCCCGCAAGCCCCCATCATGGTGGGGCCTCCGGCAAGTGGCGCGCCGGCGGATATGGGGCGCACGCGTGTTGCACTGTTATTGCCGCTATCCGGTCAGCAGGAAGCGCTTGGCCGCGCCTTGCAACAGGCGGCGGAATTGGCGCTGTTTGAACAGAATGACCGCCGGGTGGAATTTGTCCCCCTGGATACGGCTGGCAATGCCATGGGTGCTGGGGATGCCGCGCGGCGCGCTGTGAGGCTTGGTGCGGTCAGCATGGTCGGGCCACTGACCGCGGCCGAGACCGCGGGTGCGGCCCCGGTCGCGCAAGCCGCCCGCCTACCCATGCTGGCCCTGACCAATGATGCCTCCCAGGCGCGGGCGGGGGTTTGGGCGCTTGGCGTCACGCCGGAACAGCAAATGCGCCGCGTGATGGGCTCGGCCATGTCCAGCGGCGCGCGGCAATTCGGCATGGTGGCGCCGGATGATGCCTTTGGCCGCGCCATGGCCAATGCGATGCGCCAGGCGGCGGCTGATTTTAACCTGCCAAGCCCGGCCATTGCGCTGTTCAATGAAAGGGCAGGCGCGGCGGGGCCGGTGGCCGAGATGGCACGGCGCGCGACCAACCCGATTGATGCGGTGGTGATTGGCGCCACCGGCTTCCGCGCGCGGGAATTGGCCGCGGCGGTCAGGGCAGGGGCGCAGGATAATCCGCGGCCCTTGCTGCTTGGCCATGCGCTCTGGATCGCCGATGCCGGGCTTGCCAATGAACCCGCCCTGCATGGCGCGCTGTTTCCCGCCCCGGATGAACGCACCCGAGGAGTGTTCGACACGCGCTTCCAGCAATCTTTTGGCCAGCGGGCGCCGCGCATCGCCGGGGTTGCGCATGATGCGGCGCTGATGGCGGCAAGCCTTGCGCTTGCACCGGCTGGCACCTCGCCAGATGCCATGCCGCGCTTTGATGGCGTGGATGGCCCCGTGCAGCTACGCGCCAATGGGGTGGTGGATCGCAGCCTGGCGCTGTTTCGCGTCTCGCCCAATGGCGATGCCGTGCTGGTGGAACCGCCCATGCCGCTTGGCGTTGGCTTCTGAAGCCCTGCGACGCGGCAGCTTCTGTAGATGAGGCCTTTGCTGCGGCTCGCCTTTGCGATTGGCGCCGTGCCGCTACTGGCGCTCGGCCTTTTGCTGCTGACGCGCGAGTTGCGGCCCTTGCCGGGCATGGTGGCGCTTGCTGCCGTCATGCTGGCAAGCTGTGCAATCGCCTGGGGCTGGCGCGCGCGGCTTGCGCTGCTGGCGGTCAGCCTTGGCGAGGCGCTGGCGCAAATCAGGGCGGCGCCTGCAAGGGCTGAAGCGGCCGCGCTGCCTTCAACCGATGATCTGGCCGATGGCATCCGCCGCCTCGCGCGCGGTCTGGCGGAACAGGGCGCGCTTTTGGAAAGGCTGCGCCGCGCGGATGCCGCCATTCTGGAAAACCTGCCCGAACCCGTTTTGCTGCTTTCCGCCGAGCGCGCCGTGCTGCGCGCCAACCCGGCGGCGCGGGCGATGCTGGGGCCGGAAGCGGCGGGGCAGGGGCCGGATGCGGCGGCGCTGCTCCGCCATCCCGTATTGGCTGCCGCCATGGATGATGCGCTGGCCGAGGGTCATTCCGCCACGGTGGAACTCCATCTGCCCGTGCCGGTCCCGCGCGAGGTCTCGGCCCGCGTCGTGCCGCTTGACCCGCCGCTGGCTGATGGCGGGCGGCTTCTGATTCTGCTGATTGATCGCAGCCGTGAAGCGGCGATTGAACGCACGCGCGCCGATTTCGTCGCCAATGCCAGCCATGAATTGCGCACCCCACTCGCGAGCCTGCTTGGTTTTATTGAAACCCTACGCGGCCCCGCCGCCGATGATCCCGCCGCACAGCAGCGCTTCCTTGGCATCATGGCCGAACAGGGTGAGCGTATGCGCCGGCTGATTGATGATCTGCTGAGCCTGTCGCGGATTGAGATGGAAGAACATCAACCCCCGGTCGGCGAAGCGCCACTTGCCATGATCACGCGTGCGGAGGTGGAGGCGCTGTCACCACTCATGAAGCGGCGCGATCTAAGGGTGGAACTGGAATTGGCAGAAGCGCTGGTGGCGCGGCCTGCCAATGCGGATCAGGTAGCGCAGGTGATCCGCAACATCATGGAAAATGCCATTAATCATGGGCGCGATGGAGGGGTGATTACGGTCACTTTGAAGCCTGCGGTGGCTGAGGATGGCACGGCACGCCCCGGCGCCTTGCTCAGCATTGCCGATGATGGGCCAGGCATTGCCAAGCACCATATCCCGCGTCTGACCGAGCGGTTTTACCGCGTGGATGCAGCGCGATCCCGCCACAAGGGCGGCACCGGGCTTGGCCTTGCCATTACCCGCCATATCGTGATGCGCCATCGCGGCAGGCTTGCCATTGAAAGCACCGAGGGGCTTGGTACCAAAGTGAGTATCTGGTTGCCGGTGGGCTGAAGTGCCCCAAGCCCGGCAATGCCCGCCCTCGATCCAGACCCGATCACTTGGGTGAAGCACGCCGCCAGGGCGCGGGATGAACGCTTGGATTGATTGAAATTACTGAAATTTCAGCGTCCTGCTCGGCCGGTGCCGCGCTTGACAAGCAGCCTTGGCTAATGATCAAAGCCTCGCAATATAAAATTGGGGAGACACCGCATGAAATGGCCTGCCATGGGCTATGCGCGCGCCAGGAGCCTTGCCGAGCTTTGGTCAGCCCTTGAGACGCATGGCGATGCGGCGCAAATCATTGCGGGCGGGCAGACACTGCTGGCGACCCTCGCCTTCCGGCTCTCCGAACCCGGCACGCTGATTGACATTAATGGCATCGCTGAATTGCGCGGCATTTCCAATACTGGGCATGCGCTGCGCCTTGGGGCGCTGACGCTGCATGCGGAGCTTTGCGGTGATCCACTGGTAAAGGCGCATGCGCCCCTGCTGGCGGCGGCGGCGCCCCTGATCGCGCATCCGGCCATTCGCAATCGCGGCACCTTGGGCGGCAGCCTCGCCTATGCCGATCCTGCTGCGGAATTGCCGGCCTGCATGGTAGCGCTGGACGCGACCATCATCGCGGCCTCAGCCAGGGGAGAACGGCGCATACCGGCAGCAGATTTTTTCACCGATCTCTTGCAAACCGCGCTGGGGCCGCGGGAAATCATCGCCGCGGTCGAAATCCCCTTGACCCAGCGCCTTGCCGCCATTGAGGAAATCACGCGCCGTTCCGGTGATTATGCCATGGCAGGCTTGGCTGCGACCTTGGCCTTGGATGCCGGGCGCGTGGTCGCCCCCCGCCTGGTTTATTTCGGCGTCGGCAA
>JADCFR010000207.1 GCA_020249415.1 Roseomonas sp.
CGTGACCCGGCGGCTTGTGAGCAGGTGATGGATATTGTGGATGTCTGGTTTGAATCAGGCTCCACCCATGCCTTTGTGCTGCCGCCGCGTGGCTTGCCTTTCCCGGCGGATCTTTATCTGGAAGGCTCAGACCAGCATCGCGGCTGGTTTCATTCATCGCTGTTGGAATCGGTTGGCACCAATGGTGTCGCGCCCTTCAAGGCCGTGCTGACGCATGGTTTTGTGCTGGATGAGCAGGGGCGGAAAATGTCCAAATCCATGGGCAATGTCACCGCGCCGCAGGATGTGATGAAGCAATATGGCGCGGATATCCTGCGCCTTTGGGTGATGAATTCCGATACCGCGCTTGATCTGCGCATCGGTCCTGAAATCCTGAAGCAGCAGGCGGAATTGTATCGGCGTATTCGGAATACCTTGCGCTGGCTGCTCGGCAATCTGGATGGTTTTACGGAAGATGAGATCGTTCCTTACGCTGAATTGCCGGAATTGGAACGCTGGTTGTTGCATCGGCTGACGGAATTGGATGCGAAGATCAGGCGTGCGGTGGAAACCCATGACTGGACTGGGGTGTATCCGGAAATCCATCAGTTTTGTGCGACTGATCTTTCGGCGTTTTACTTCGATATCCGCAAGGACAGTCTTTACTGTGATGCCGCGGATGCGTTGCGGCGGCGTGCCGCGCGGACCGTTTTGGATATTCTGCATCGCTGCCTGTGTGCCTGGTTTGCGCCGGTCTTGGTGTTCACGGCTGAGGAAGCCTGGCTTGCGCGTTTCCCGGATGAGGGGGGGAGTGTGCATTTGCTTGATTTCCCCTTTGTGCCGGAGGGGTGGAAGGATCAGGCCTTGGCCGCGAAATGGGCGCGCTTGCGTGATTTGCGTCGCGCTGTGACGGGTGCTTTGGAGCGGGCGCGTGTGGCGCAGGAGATTGGTTCATCCTTGCAGGCTGCGCCTGTTTTGCATGTGGGTGCCGAGGATGCCGCGCTTTTGACGCCTGAGTTATGGGCCGAGCTTTGCATCACTTCGGACTTTGCGCTTTCGTCTGATGTGGCGCCTCCGGGTGCGTTTGTGGCCGATGGTGTTGCCGATGCTGCCGCCGTGTTCCGCCCTGCCCCTGGCGCCAAGTGCGACCGGTGCTGGCGCGTGCTGCCCGAAGTCGGCGAATGTAGTGCCCATCCCACGCTGTGCCGCCGCTGCGACGCGGTGGTCGAGGCGCTTTAATGTTGGCGGGGTCCGGGGAGACACTGTCTCCCCGGCGGGGGTCTGGGGGCAGCGCCCCCGGCCTGTTCCGCCTGGGTTTGATTTTCGCGGCCGTGATTTTTGTGTTCGATCAATTGTCGAAGTGGTGGGTGTTGGATGTAGTGCTGTTGCCGGAGCGCCAGAACATCCCCCTATTGGCGCTTGGCCCTTTTGGCCTTGATCTGACCATGGTCTGGAATCGGGGTGTCACTTTTGGTCTGTTTTCCGGTGATGGTCCCTGGAATCACGTGATTTTGGCGGCGCTTGCCGCCGGGATTGCCGTGTTCTTGCTGCGTTGGCTGGCGCGGGCCGAGGGGCGGATGGTGGCGCTTGCCTTGGGGGCGGTGATTGGCGGCGCCTTTGGCAATGTCTTGGATCGGTTGCGTTTTGGGGCGGTGGTGGATTTCGTGGATACCCATGCCTGGGGCTGGCATTGGTATGTGTTCAATGTTGCGGATGCGGCAATTGTGTGTGGGGTAGGGGCGCTTTTATTGGATGCCTTGTTGCCGCCACGCCGAACGCCTAAAGATAGCGCATGATGAGGCCTCTCAAGACCTTTTTGCCTGCTGTTTCGCTGCTGCTGCTGGTCGGCTGTGGGGAGAATACGGCGCGCACGCTTGGCTTTATTCGTGATGCGCCGGATGAATTCCGCGTGACCACCAGGGCGCCCTTGTCCATGCCGCCGGATATGGCGGGTGGCTTGCCGCCGTCGCGTCCGGGTGCGCCGCGCCCGATGGAGCGTAGTGCGCGGGATGAGGCGGAGGCGGTGCTGGTGCCGTCCTTGGCGCTCAGGGATCCGCGCCAGCAGCCGCGTGCGGCTGGGGGCAGTGTGGGGGAAATGGCGCTTTTGCAGTCTGCGGGGCCGGCGCCTTCGCGCGATATTCGTCGCCAGGTGGATGAGGAAAGCCAGAGGCTGGATCGGCCGCCGCGTGATTTGGCGGATCGGTTGATTTTCTGGCGTGATCCACCGCCGCCGGGGATTGCTGTTGATCCGGCGCGGGAAAGACAGCGTATTCGCGAGAATGCGGCGCTTGGGATTGAGGGCACTGCCGGGGATACGCCGATCCAGCAGCCGCGGGAGCAGAATATTTGGAGGAGGCTTGGCCTCTGACCCAAGGTTGGCTTGGTTTCTGGCCAGTCTGACACCATTTCTGGGGGTATGATGCTCTTGACCCGACGCCAAACCCTTGCCTCTGCCGCGGCGCTTTGCGCCGCAAGCCCAGCCCTTGCCCAAAATGCGGCGGCGCCGCCGCCGCAAAGGCCGTTATTTGGCGCGAAGCATTGGCGGCTGGCCAATGGGCTGGAAGTTGCCTTCATCCCCTTCAGCCGGGCGCCGGTGGTGACGCAATATTTGTACTTTGCGGCGGGCGGTGCGGAAGACCCGGCGGGGCGGTCAGGTGTGGCGCATTTCCTGGAACATATGATGTTCAAGGGCAGCCCGAAGGTCGGGGTTGGCGATTTCTCGCGGCTGGTGGCGCGGGAAGGCGGCAATGACAATGCCTTCACGTCACGCGATGTCACCGCCTATCACCAGGCGGTGGAGGCTTCGCGCCTTGGCATGATCCTGGAGATGGAGGCGGACCGCATGGCCGCACCCCTGATCCCGCAGGAATTCATGGAAAGTGAGCGCGGCGTGGTGCTGGAAGAACGCCAGCAAAGGACGGATTCCAACCCAAGGGCGCGTTTCCGGGAGGCGTTTACGGCAGCGCTTTGGGGCCGGCAGCACTGGGCCGGTCGGCCGATCATCGGCTGGGAGGATGAAATTCGCGCCATTTCCCGCGATGATCTGGCAGGGTTCCATGCGCGGTTTTACGCGCCTTCCAATGCAACGCTGGTGATCAGTGGCGCCGTGCCGGAAGACGAGGTGCGGCGGCTGGTGGATCAGCATTACGGCGGCATCCCGGCGCGGCCAGCAGCGCGGCGGGATCGTGCGCCGGCGCCGGCGCAGGCGGTGGAACCCAGGCTCATCCGGCGGGACCCGATGACGCGCGATGCGCTGTTTTTGAAAGCCTGGATGGCGCCTTCGCTCACCACTGGTGAGCGTGCCCATGCGCTGCCGCTGGAGGTGCTTTCTCATCTCCTGGGCGGCGGCCAGGGCAGCCGGCTGCATAAGGCGCTGGTGGAAACCGGCCTCGCGGTATCAGCCGGCACGGGGTATGATGGCGATGCGGCGGGGATGACGCAGTTTTATCTGTCTGCCATGCCGCGACCAGGTGTGACGCCAGAGCGGCTGGAAGAGGCCGCGAATGGCGTGATTGAAACCCTTATTCAGCAAGGCCCGACGGAGGCTGAGGTGGCGCGGTCCATCCGGCAACTCACGGCTGGGGCGATGCTCGCGCTGGATGGCTTTGGCGCCGGGCCGCGCATGGTGGGCGGCACGCTCGCGATTGGGCTGCCGCTGGAGGCGGTGGAATTCTGGCCGGCGCGGATCAGTGCGGTGACGCGTGATCAGGTGGAAGCCGCCGCGCGGGCCGTTTTGCCAAGTGCGCCCAATACCGCCGCTTGGCTATTGCCCGCCGCATGAGCACGCCATTTCGCCTGCCCATTCAGCGCGTGGTGGCGCATGGGCTGACCGCCTGGCTGGTTGAGGATCATTCCGTGCCGGTGGTCTCGCTTTCCTGGTCCTGGCCCGGTGGCGCGGCCTTTGATGCGCCGGGGCGAGAGGGCACGGCAAGCCTTGCGGCAGCGCTGCTGACCGAGGGCGCGGGCGATTTGCCGGCGGCGGCCTTCACGGATGCGCTGCGCGATGCGGGGATTGGGCTTTCCTTCGGCGCCGGGCGGGATGATGCGGATGGCGGGTTTCGCTGCCTGATTGATGCCTTGCCGGAGGCTGAACGACTTGCACGCTTGGCGATGACCGCACCGCGGCTGGATCAGGCGGCGATTGAACGCCTGCGAGCGCGGGCCATTGCCGGGGCGCGGCAATCGCTGGAAACACCGCGCGGGCAGGCCGGGCGCGCCTTTTGGGCGGCTTCCTTCCCGTCACATCCGGCGGGGCGGCCTTCGGGTGGCACGGCGGAAAGCCTTGCCGCCATCACGCCCGATGATTTGCGCGGCCATTTGGGGCGGCAATTGCGGCGCGACGGGCTGACGCTTGCCGCTGCCGGGGCCATTCGCCCGGATGATCTGGCGGCCTTGCTTGGGCGGCTTTTCGCCGGGCTGCCGGCGGGCGCGCCGGAAACACCGCCCGCATTGCCGGGCTTTACCAGCTTCGGCCAGCGCGTGGTCGGCATGGATAGCCCGCAATCCCAGGCGATTTTCGGGCATGAGGGCATCGGCGCGCGCGATCCGCAATTTGAAGCGGCGCAGATCGTGCTGCGTATTTTTGGCGGTGGCGGGTTTTCCTCGCGGCTTACGGAATCGGTCCGCGTCAAGCGCGGGCTGACCTATGGCATTGGCGTTGGGCTCGATACCGGCTTTGGCGGCGGCGTGCTGGTGGGCAGTGTCGCCAGCGATAATGGCAAGATCGCCGAGGCGCTGGCCGTGACGCGCGATGAATGGGCGCGCATGGCGTCGGATGGTCCCACGGATGCGGAGGTGGCGGAAGCCGTGGCCTTCCTGACCGGATCACTCGCGCTGCAATTCACCGATAGCCGGCGCATTGCGAATACGCTGATGGCGATGCAGCGCAATGGGCGGCCGATCGATTGGCTGGATGGCCGGTCAGAAAGATTGCGCGCGATCAGCCGCGATGATGCGGCGCGCATGGCAAGGCGGCTGTTGAAGCCTGAGGCGCTTTCGGTGGTGGTCGCGGGCCGGCCGGTGGGGTTATAGGCGCTTAGCGCCACCGGGCTTGCGCCCGGCGCCGGCTTTGCGCAGGCTGCGATCCTCTTGCAGGATTCCATGCAGCATCATGCCCGATATTTCGGAACAAACCCTGATCCCCGCGCCGCTTGCCGTGGTTTGGCCCTTGCTGAGCGACCCGGCCGAGGTCGCGGCCTGTATCCCCGGTGCGCAATTGGCGCCTTCCACCGGGGATGGGCTGTGGCGCGGTTCCATCAAGGTGAAATTCGGCCCAACCACGGCGGCGTTTCGGGGTGAGGCGAAGCTTGATTACGATCATGAAGCGCATCGCTGCCGCATTGAAGGGCGCGGCATTGACCAGCGCGGCGCATCACGCGCGCTCGCCAATGGTGATGTGCTGGCGGCGGCGGAGGGCGAAGCCACGCGGTTGACCGTGAATGGCAGCTTCACCGTGACCGGGCCCCTGGAGACCTTCGCCAATGCCGGCGGCGTGCATGTGGCGCGCGCGCTTTTGGCGGAATTCGCCAATAACATGGCGAACCGCGCCATGGCCGCCTTGCCCGCCGCAGCACCCCCAGCCGAACAGGCCGCGCCTGAGGCGCCGGCAGCGGCGGCATCCGCCGCAGCAACGCCGCCGCCACCACCCCCGCCCGCACCGGCGGCGGAGCTCAATGCTTTCGGCCTGCTCTGGCGGGCCTTTCTATCCTGGATCAGCAGTCTTTTCGGTAAAGGGAATAAATAACCATGGCAGCGCCCAAGCTTTCTGATGTTCTGGCAAATGTCTTCGCGCAGGAAGGCTGCGATACGCTTTTCACCCTGATGGGTGATGCGAATATGTATTGGACCGAGGCAATGCAGCGCCAGCCGGGGATGAATATCATCCATGCGCGGCATGAACATTGCGCCGTTGCGATGGCGGATGCTTATGCGCGCGCCACCGGCAAGGTGGGTGTCGCTTCCACCACCTGCGGGCCAGGCTTTACGCAAATCATGACCGGGCTTGCCATTGCCGCGCGCGCCAATACGCCGATGGTGGTGTTTGCGGGGGATTCCCCCATCGCCGCACCCTATTACATCCAGCAGATTGATATGGCGCCGCTCACGCAGGCAACGGGCGCGCATCATATCTCGGTGAAGACCATGGATCGCGCGCTCGATAATGTGCGCGAAGCCTCTCACTTTGCCGCACTGGAACGCCGCCCGGTCGTGATCAGCATTCCGATGGACCTGCAAAAACAGGCCTATCCGCATATGGTGGATTACATTCCCTCGGCGGATTATCTGCCCGCGGCGCAGCGCCCGCAGCCCGATCCGACGCTGGTTGAAAAGCTGGTCGAGATGATCGCGGCATCCGAAAAGCCGATCATTATCGCCGGCCGTGGCGCCAAGCTTTCCAAGGCGCGCGAAGCGATTGAGGAAATGGCGGAAGCCATGGGCGCGCTGCTCACCACATCGCTGCAAGCCAAGGGGCTGTTTACGGGCAATCGCTTCGCCATGGATATCTCCGGCGCCTATGCGAGCGACTTCGCCCGCGAACGCTTTGCCGAGGCTGATCTGGTGATCGGCATCGGCGTTGGGCTTGGCGCCTATACGACCGAAAGCGGTTACCTCTATCCCGGCGCGCAGACGGTGCAGATTGATATCGGCCCGCGCGGGCTATGGCAGGGGCTGCGGACCGCTGATTTGCATATCCGCGCCGATGCCAAGGCAGCGGCGGAGGCGGTGACGGCGGCGATCAAGCGCCAAAATGCAGGCGGCAAGCGCTTCCGCAGTGACGCGCTGGCCGCGCTGATTGCCGCCGATGTGCCGGACCGCAAGGAATTTACCATCGCGCCCGGCACGGTTGATCCGCGCAAGGCGATCATGGAATTGGATGCGGTGGTGCCCAAGGATTGGGATGTGGTGATTGGCGGCGGCCATTACCTTGGCTTTGCCATGACCTATCTGAAGGGCCGCGCTGCCGAACGATATCATGTGGTGAGCGATTTCGGCGCCATCGGCAATGGCCTGCCGGCGGCGATTGGCGTCGCCGCCGCGCGCAAGGATGGCAAGGTGCTGCTGATTGAAGGCGATGGCA
>JADCFR010000208.1 GCA_020249415.1 Roseomonas sp.
TCCTGCTGGAACAGAAGGGACCCGCGCCATGCCGCGCTGCGTGCCATCCCGCCCGGCGATGCGGCCTTCACGATCTGCCGCCGTATTGCGCAACGCGCGGCATCGGGCCTGCTACCGGACGCAACCGGTGGTGCCACGCTTTGGCATGATGCCACGCATCTGCCTGCCTGGGCGGTGGGGCAGGCGAGCATTACGGAAATCGGTGGGCTCTGCTTCTATCGTGCCGAGGACATCACAGCACCACCACCACGCGCCGCGCGCCCGGTACTGGTTTTGGCTGAAGCGAGCTAGGAATTATCCAACCCGCACCATCTCTCGCTGCGTCACAACCGAAGCACCATCATTCAGCCGATGCCAGGCGCCGCTGATCAAAATCTCACTTGGCCGGAAGCGCGCCTTATAGGCCATTTTGCGGCTTTCCGGCACCCAATAGCCCAGATAGACATACGGCAGGCCAAGCGATCGCGCGCGGCCAATCAGCCACAGCACGGCAAAGGTGCCGAGTGATCGCTTTTCCTGATCCGTATCGAAAAAGGAATAAACGGCTGATAACCCATCGGCCAGCCAATCTGTCAGGCAGGCGCCCAAAAGCCGGTCACGCGCATCGCGGAATTCCAGAATGCCGGTGCTGATCGGCGTATCCTCGATCATTGCGCGATAATCATAATAGCCCATGGCCGCCATATCGCCATCCGCGTGGCGGTTTTTCTGATAGCGCTGAAACAGCGTGAATTGTTCCGCCGTGGCGCGCGCCGGCATTTCGGAGACGGTCAAATCCGCATTGGCGCGCAGGATGCGCCGCTGCGTGCGGTCCGGCGTGAAATCCTCGCTCACCACACGGATCGGCACGCAGGCCTGGCAGCCGGGGCAAACCGGCGCATAGGCGATGTTGTGGCTGCGGCGAAACCCAGCGCGTGAGAGGCGTTCATGCAGCGCTTCCGCTTCCGTGCCGGATAATTCGGTCACGATTTTCCGCTCCGTCCGGCCCGGCAGATAGGGGCAGGGCAGCGGCGCGGTCGTATAGAAGAATTGCGGTCGGCGCGGCGAGCGTTGCATCATGCTTCTGTAGTTTCGCCTCAGAGCGCTTTGGAATCAACCACCCTGATACAGGGGCGTCACGGCGCGGGGTTCAGGCGGATGCGCCCGGTCATGTCCCGCGCTGCCGCCAGCGGCAAAAGCGCGCCATCGCGCCAGAGCGGCAGCATATCGCCCCAATGCCGACTGAAGGGGTGGCCGGATTGGCCGGTCGCGATCACGGCATAGGCGCCTTCGGGGGCGGCCAAATCCATCACGCCGCGAAAGCCAGCGCCATGCACCGCGGCAAAGCTGCCGCCGCGAAAGGCGGCGCGCGCCACAGTTTCCCCATCGCCACCCGGCGCGGCAGCCAGGCCCAGCCAATCGCGGATATAGGGGATGAAGCGCAGCATGGCGTGATCAAAGCGCGCGATATGCGCGGCCCCCCAGCGCCATTGCTGCGGATCGGCGCCATGTTGCGCGGCCAGAGCCGCCACGGCCTCCGTCAGCGCAGCCGCCAGCATGGGCGCGCAGCCATCATCCCCGCACCAGCGCGCCGCCGCGTCACTGCCTTGCAGCAGTGGGCGCAAAAATTCTGGAGATGGCGCAAAGCCATCGGGCGGGATCGCAGCGCGCTTCAGCAGCGCCTGACCAAAACCGCGCATGGTGGCGTGGAAGATCAGCGGTTCTGGCCGCGCCGCCGCCATGTCACCATCCCAGGCTTGCAACAGCGCAAGCGCCGCGCCCGAAGCGCCTGCCATGGGCGGCAGAGCGCGAAACGCGGCCAAGGCCTCGGCAGCGAAAAGGCTGGTGCGGTCCATCTGCAGGCCGGCGAAATCCGCCGGTGTATGCTGCGCCTGCGCAGCCAGCCCAATGCCGATACGCCGGAAGCGCCAGTCGCCATACCAATCGCGCCCGAGAAATGCCGGATGATCCGCCGGCGCCACGCGGTTATTCGCATTCGCGATCACAGCACTCGCCGGGTTTTCGACATGCGGCTTGGCCGCAAAGGGCAAAAACCCATCCCACCCCGCCGCGCCATCCCAGGCAGCGCGCGGCAGCGCACCATCACCTGAACGCCGCTGCGGCACGCGCCCCACAATGAACATCGCAATCCCGCCGGCGCGATCCGCCAGCATCAGATTCTGCACCGGGCTGGTGATATCCTCAGCGGCGCTGCGCGCTTCCGCGACACTCCCCGCGCGATTGAGCCGCAATAGCCCGCGCGCTGAGGTCTCACCCGCCGCAAGGCTCGCCATGGCCAAGGCGAGCACCGTCCCCGCCTCACTTTGAAAGCTTGGATCAAGATCGGAAATCACCGGCCCATGGCGTGTTTCGCGAAAGCGAAAACCTACCGGCGCCGCACCGCGCACGGCGATATCGGTTTCATGCCAAATGAAATCGCGCGGCCCCTCGGGCGTTGTATAGCGCCCATCCTCGGTCAGTTTTTCGATGAAGATATCCTGCGTATCCGCATGCGTCGTGGTGAAACCCCAGGCGAGGTTTTCATTCCGCCCAATCAGTATCCCCGGCACGCCAGGTGCGGTCGCGCCCATCAAGCTGCGCCCGTCCGGCAGGCTGATGCGCGCAAGGTACCAGATGATCGGCGCGCTATGGGAAAGATGCGGATCGGCAGCCAGCAAGGGCGCGCCGGTTGCACTCCGCGCTGATCCAACCGCCCAGGCGTTGGAAGCGATTTCCGGCAATGGGGCATCCCGCGGAAAGCGCGGCAGATGCTGCGCCAAAGCGGCCAGCGCCGCGCCATTCAGCCCCTCACCACGCAGCGCGCCGCTTGCCTTTGTTTCAGCCGGCATCGGCGGTTCATCAGGGCGGCCTGCCGTGAAGTCTTCAGGCCAAAGATCCGCGAGTTGTTCGGGCGTAAGCCGCGCCGCCAGCCGCGCGCGTTCCAATTCCATGCGCCAATTGCCGCCAAGCCATAGCCCCATGATCTTGCCCCAAAGCAGGCTATCCACCGGCTGCCAGGGCGCTGGCGCACCCAGCGCGATGAATTCCGGCGCGGCAAATCGCCCACGCGCGGCGATCCAGCCATTCACGCCGCGCGCATAGGCTTCCAGCATGGCGCGGGTTTCGGCATCCAGCGCGGCCAAATCCGCCGCCGCGCGTTCTTCCAGCCGCAACAACCGCATGAAGCGATCAAGCCGGAGCGCCGCCGCACCCGCCACCGCTGCTGTTTGCCCACGCGCGCCACGGCGCATCATTTCCATCTGAAACATCCGGTCGCGGGCATGGAGAAACCCGAGCGCGGCCCAGGCATCTTCTTCGCTTGAGGCCGTGATATGCGGAATGCCGCGCGTATCAAGCGTGATGGCCACCGGCGCCGATAGCCCCGCCAGCGCCACTTCAGCATTGCGTGCCGGCAGGCTCCACCAAATCGCGCCGGCAATGCCGCCAATGAGCAGCAAGATCAGCGCCGCGAAGGAAATCCCAAGCCGCTTCGCCCAAAAGCCAAAGCCCCTGCGGCGCTGGCGACGGCGGATCATGCCGGGGGCGGCAGATTGCCGGTGCGGATCATAAAGGCCGCACGTTCCGCCGCACCGCGCCAATCCGCATGGCCATCCGGGCAGCGCACCAGCCGGACCGAAGGATACCACAGCGTATTCTCGCGCCCCTGCTGCCAGCGCCAATCCGAATTGCGCCCATGCGTCAGCATCAGCGCAGGCCGCCCGAGCGCCCCGGCCA
>JADCFR010000209.1 GCA_020249415.1 Roseomonas sp.
CCTTGCGCGATATGGAAATGGTGCAATTCCACCCGACCGGCGTGCTGGCGGGCCCAGGCACGCGCATGACGGGCACCATTATTGAGGAAGGCTTGCGCGGCGCGGGCGGCTATCTGCTGGGCGGTGATGGCAAGCGCTTCATGGCGAAATATGACAAGCGCGCCGAACGTGCGACGCGCGATATCGTCAGCCGTTCCATGCAGCGCGAAATCCTGGCCGGCAATGTGAATGATGCCGGCGGGCTTTGGATAGAAATGGGGCATCTTGGCCCGGATCGCGTGCGGCGCGAATTCAAGGGCATGGTGGAACGCTGCGCCGATATGGGCTTTGACCTGGCCGGTGGCCGCGTGCCGGTGGTGCCGACCGCGCATTACATGATGGGC
Source organism: Roseomonas sp. (assembly GCA_020249415.1). Lineage (GTDB taxonomy): Bacteria > Pseudomonadota > Alphaproteobacteria > Acetobacterales > Acetobacteraceae > Neoroseomonas. Next base: position 384 of record JADCFR010000209.1, read on the forward strand.
GGCGTGGTCTTCCGCCCGGATGGCAGCACTGCCTTGCCCGGGCTTTTCGCCGCTGGCGAGGATACCGGCGGCGTGCATGGCGCCAATCGCTTGGGCGGGAATGGCGTTGCGAATTCCACAGTATTTGGCGGCATTGCCGGCGATACCATGGCCGCCTGGGTGCCGCGCGAAGGGGCGCTGGTAGCACCCGATGCAACGGCGCTTGATGCCGCCATCGCCGCGCTTGAAGCGCCTTTCGCGCGACCGGCACGCAATCTTTCGCCGCTGCGCGATGCCTTGCAGGAAATGATGTGGGACAAGGCCGGCATTCTGCGCGATGCGGCGGGGCTGACCGAGGCAACCAGCGCCTTGGATGCGATGGAGACTGAGCTTGATGCTTCCGGCGTTGATGGCGCCAATCGCGCCTTCAACCTGACCTGGCATGATTGGCTCAATTTGAAATCGCTGCTGTTGGTGAGCCGCGCGATTGTGGTGGCGTCCCAGGCGCGTGAGGAATCGCGCGGGGCGCATTGGCGTGAGGATTTTCCGGAAACGAGCGATGACGGGGCAGGGCTTGCAGCAACATCCGTGCGGCTGGACGATGGCCGCGTGGTCTTGGAATGGCAGAAGGTTGACTTCACACGCCTGAAGCCAGGCGAAAGCCTGCTCACCCCTGTCGCGGCGGAATAGCGCAATGACGCCGGCCTTCCCCAGCTTTGCCGAGGCTTTCCGCGTCTGGCTCCGCATCGGTTTGCTCTCCTTTGGCGGACCGGCGGCGCAGATTGCGGTGATGCATCGCGAAGTGGTGGAACAGCGCCATTGGGTATCCGATGCGCGGTTTCTGCATGCGCTGAATTTCTGCATGCTGCTGCCGGGGCCAGAGGCGCAGCAATTGGCGACCTATCTCGGCTGGCTGATGCATGGCGTGCGCGGCGGCTTGGCGGCGGGCTTGCTGTTCATCCTGCCCGGCGCGGCGGTGATGCTGGCGCTGTCCATCATCTATGCAACCTTGGGCGATGTGCCGATTGTCGCCGCGCTATTCTTTGGCCTGAAATGCGCGGTGCTGGTGCTGGTGGTGGAAGCGCTAATCAGGGTTGCGAAACGCGCGCTGAAGGGGCCGGTGCCGATAGCCCTTGCCATCGCAGCCTTTGCGGCACTCGCGCTGTTCAATGTGCCCTTTCCGCTGGTGGTGCTGGGCGCGCTCGCGATTGGTTTTGCGCTGCCGAATGCCTTTGGCGGCGCAGGCCATGGCGCGGCGAAGGATGGCCCACCTGCGCTATTGGATGCCGCCATCGCGGCCGATCCGGAACGCGCAACGCGTATGGCGGGTGCTGCACGGCGCGCGGGGTTGATTGCGCTGGCGCTTTGGCTGTGGCCGGTCGTGCTTCTGCTGGGATCGGGCGTTTACGGCGATATTGCCTGGTTTTTCTCCAAGCTTGCGGTGGTGACTTTCGGTGGTGCCTATGCGGTGCTGGCCTATGCCGCGCAGGAAGCGGTGGAGCATTACCAATGGCTCTCCGCGCCCGAAATGCTGGCGGGGTTGGGGCTGGCGGAAACCACGCCAGGGCCGCTGATCCTGGTGCTGCAATTTGTGGGCTTCCTCGCGGGCTATCGCGCCGATGGTGTGTTGGGTGGGGTTGCGGGCAGTGCGCTGACGCTTTGGGTGACATTCGCGCCTTGCTTTGCCTGGATTTTTCTTGGCGCACCCTTTGTTGAAAAGCTGCATGCGGCACCGCGGCTGAAGGGCGCTTTGGGCGCGGTGACGGCAGCGGTGGTTGGCGTGATTGCCAATCTCGCGCTGTGGTTTGGGCTGCGCGTGATTTTCCGCGATCTGCAGGTCAGCAGCTTCGGGCCGATCCGGCTTGATCTGCCGGTGCTGACCAGCCTTGACCCGGCGGCGCTGGCGCTTGCGGTCTTTGCCGCCGTGCTGCTGTTCGCGATGAAGCAAGGCCTGGCGCGCAGCCTTGGCTTCACCGCGATTGCGGGGCTGGTGTTGAAATTCGCGGGGTTTTGAGGAAGCCAACTACCCCGGCGTGAAAGCCTCATGCACCGCGGTCTGGATGCCGCCGCCAACAATCGGCCCGCCGCCCGCGACATAAATCCAATCACCAATCAGCGCCGCGCCCAAACCATGGCGCGGTGTTGGCATGGGTGCGTGGTGCTGCCAGCTATCAGTGGCGGGATCATAGGATTCCACCGTGCCGATCACGCGATCAATCGGGCGGTTTTGCGCGTCATAAAGCCGTTCCTCGCCACCCATGCACCAGAAGCGCCCGCGCAGCACCGCCATGCCATGGCCGGAACGCGGTGTTGGGATCGGCGCACGCTGGCGCCAGGTATCGCTCGCCGGATCATAGACGTGATGCAGACCGGTATTATTCTCAAAAGTGTTGAAGCGTCCGCCGGCGACATGAATGCGCCCTTCCCAAACCACGACGCCGGCATGGTCACGCCCCGCCGGCAGCGGGCGGAGCAGCGTCCATTTATCGGCCTGCGGATCATAAACCTCATTCCAGGAAATACTGGCGC
>JADCFR010000021.1 GCA_020249415.1 Roseomonas sp.
AAAGCCTGCCCAATCCAGTGCGAAGGCTTCCACCAAAGCGGGGCCAGCGGCGCCGGGCGCCTGGAACATCGCGCCCAGCGCAGCGCGCAGAATGAAGACCGCCAGTAAAAACGCAGCGGCTGACGTCAAAAAACCCATATCAGTCGAGCCCTGCCACCGCGCCGCAGCGCCACCATCGCGTTTTGCCGAAAAAGCCGTGCCAAGCGCTTGCCGCGCGCCGCGCTGATGCCGATGAAGCAATGCGCTTCCCACCAGCGCTTGGCACCGCCCTTGCCTTCAACATGTGGCGACGCACGCAGGCGTTCCCGCAACGCCGCATGGCGCCGCGCATTCCAGCCCGCAGCCATACGTCGGCTGAAGGGATTGCCGGCGGCGATGAAAATGCCTTCCTGCGCGCGCCAGCATCGCAGCAGCGCATCCAAAGCCGGAGCGCGCTGCCCGATGCGCGCAGCATGTGCCCCCGCGTTATAGCAGGAAGCGCGATAGTCGCGTTCAAGCTTTGCTCTGCGCATCATCTGAGCTGCATCAATATGCCCTTGAGGTAGGCGCTTTCGGGCAGCATCGGATGCAGCGGATGATCCGGCCCTGCGCCGCCCATATGCAGAATGCGCGCTTCCCGCCCCGCACGCTGCACGCCCCAGGCGACGGCATCGGCAAATTCGCCAGGTGCGACATGATGGCTGCAGGACGCGATGAAGAAAAACCCTGCCTTTTCCACAAGACTCGCGCCGAGCCGCGCCAATTTGCCATAGGCGCGCAGCGCCGCCGGTTGATCCTTGCGCGCCTTGGCAAAGGCGGGCGGATCCGTGATCACCACGCCGAAACGCTTGCCCGCGCCGACCATGCGTTCCAGGGCCTCCAGCGCTTCGGCCTTATGCGTTTCGACGCGATCTGCAACGCCATTGCGCTGCGCGGCTTCCAGCGCCAATGCCAGCGCGGCCTCGCTCCGATCCAGCAGCGTGACATGCGCCGCACCCGCGACCGCCGCGGAAACACCAAAGCCGCCTGTATGGCAGAAGGCATCGAGAACGGTGGCGCCCTTGGCAAGCCGCGCGACACGGGCACGATGTTCGCGCTGATCAAAGAACCAGCCGGTTTTCTGCCCGCCGAGCGGATCAACGGCGAAAATCAGGCCGCTTTCGTCCACCGTAATCATGCCGGCTTCGCCATGCAGCAACTTGGTTTCCTCGGGCAGGCCTTCCAGCGCGCGCACGGCGCTGTCATTGCGTGCAATCACCATGCGGGGCGCGATCAGCGCTTGCAATGCTTCCAGGATCAAGGGTGTCGCGGCGTCCATGCCGGCGCTATTGGCCTGGATCGTTACCGCATCCCCGTAGCGGTCAATCACCAAACCGGGCAGGCCATCCGCTTCGGCATGGATCAGGCGGTAATGCGGGCGGTCAAACAGCTTGTCGCGCAGGCTTAAGGCTTCCTGGAGGCGCTTCTTGAACCAAGCCAGATCGCAGGCGGCATCGGGGTTACGATCCAGCTTGCGCGCGGCAATCAGCGAATGCGGGTTGAAATGCCATACGCCATGCTTGACGCCATCATCACCTTCGAGCCGCACCACACTGCCCGGCGGTAGCGCCTTGGCCGCCGGGGTCATCGCGATTTCATTCGAAAAGGCCCAAGGATGGCCGGATTTCACGCGGCGGTCTCGGCCAGGGAGCAAGCGGATCAGGGGCGGCGGGGCAATATTCATGGATGGACCATGGCGCGCGCCGGTTGATCCCGCAATGCGCAATCAGCCGCGCACCGCCAGCACCACGCCGGACAATACCAAGGTCAGTGCGAGAATTTCACGGAAGCCAAAGGGCTCGCCCAGGAACAGCGCCGCGCCCAGAACGCCGACCACAGGCGTGATGACCGTGCCAAGTGAGGCAAGCGATGCCGGCAGCATTTTCAGCGCCGCAAACCAGGAAAGATAGCAAAGCCCAAGCGCGAAGACGCCGCCATAAATCAGCAGCCCAATACCCAGCGCCGAAACATGGCTGAAATCGAGCGGATCGAACAGCATCGCCGCGATGAAGAGCGGCGCCACGCCAATCCCCACCTGCCAGGCAACGGAACTTGATGGCGGCAGGCCAAGCGGCATGCGCTTTGTTAGCACGGTCCCCAAAGCAAAAAGCACCGCCGAGCCCAAACCCAAGGCAACACCGGGCAGCTTCGCGATGCCAAGATCAAGCCCCTTGCCCAGCACCAGATAGATCAGGCCCGATAGCGCCAGCACCAGCGCCAGGATACGCGCAAGGCTTGGCCTTTCGCCCAGTATGATCCAGGCAAAAAAAGCCGCCCAAACCGGCATGGTATAGCAAATGATCGTCGCTTCCGATGCCGCCAACCACAGCAGGGAAAAACTCGCGAGCCCCATCCAGGCCGTGACATTCAGGAAGGAGATCAACAGAAGCCGCCCCCAAATGGCGCGCGGCACAGCAAGGCTTTGCTGTTGCAGAAGCGCCACCGTCAGCAACACCACAAAACCAAGCCCGCCGCCAATCGCGCGGGTCGTCAGCGGTGGCAATTCAGCCAGCAGCACCTTCATCGCCGGCCAATTCATGCCCCAGCCCACGGTCGTGATCACCAGTAGCAGGAAGCCTACCGATGGGGGGCGTTGTGGCGTGACTGCCATCAAAAACGGTAGCGCGCACCGACGCTGAGAAAATCCGCCCCATTCGTCGAACCATTGATCAGGCCAAAAACACCGGAGCGATGATGCAGGCGAAAGATCGCTTCAAGCTGCGGCATGGAAGGTGCGGCGAAGGTCAACTCAATCGAGAAAAAATTCAGCCAATTCGATGATCTGCCATCCTTATCCTTGCTGACCTCAGAGGCGGATAAATTCGCCACATAGGACGGGCCGATAGGATAGACCGCGAAGCTGGTTCGCAGATAATCATTCCAGGGAAATTCCCGCCAGCGCAGCCCAAGTGCGGCATAGGCTTCGGCGCTATTATTGTCGCCAAAGCGGCGCCCGACGCCGGCTTCCACCTCGATATCAAGGTGGTTCAGCACCGTGGTCAGACGCCGATTATAGGATCCGGATAGCAGGTAGATTGATTCGGTGCGTGTGTCCCAAGGGGAAAGAACAATATCACTGAAAACATCGGAGGAGAAAATGCCGGCAAGGATCGCCACGCCATTATCACGCGGCAAGGAAGTTACCGGCTCGGCCGCCCTACCTGGCAAGGCGCCCGCCAGAAAAACCAACAGCAGCGCCAGACCGCCAAGGCTTCGTTTCATTGCATGAAATCCGGCTCTTCACGCGTCAGGATGCGCTTGATGCTTTCCAGATGCAGCCTGGCACTTTCGCGATCCCCTTCACGCATTTGCGCATAGGTGCGCGCGGCGATCTCGGCCGGCACGGGTTTCAGCTGGCGCCCCGTGCCCATCGCCAGGCGCTGCGCTTCGGCCGCACGTTCCAAATAGTAAAGATCATCCCAGGCTTCGGCGATGCTGGCACCCACCACCATGACGCCGTGGTTCTTCATGAAGACGATATCGGCATCACCGATGGAAGCGGCGATGCGATCCCCCTCACTCTCATCCAAGGCGAGGCCATTGTAATCCTCATCTACCAGGGTGCGGCCATAGAATTTCAGCGCGCTTTGCCCGGCCCAGACCAAGGGCGGGCCTTCCAGCATGGCAAGGGCGGTGGCGTTCGGCATATGGGTGTGAAAGGCCGCCTTGGCGCGCGGCTTGTTCAGATGCATGCGCGCATGGATGTAAAAGGCGGTCGCTTCCGGCACGCCATCGCCCGCCACCACATTGCCCTTGAAATCGCAGACCAGCAGGCGCGATGCGGTGATTTCCGAAAAGGCCCAGCCATAGGGGTTCACCAGGAACAGATCATCGCGCCCCGGCACCACGAAGGAGAAGTGGTTGCAAATCCCCTCATGCAGGCCAAGCCGTGCGGCCATGCGGAAGCAGGCCGCGAGATCCACCCGCGCGGCGCGCACGGCCTCCGCATCCAATTCGGAATTCCGCAAAATGGCGGGGCTGGAGGGTTCAAGCGCATGGGCCATGGAGTTTCTCCCGGGGGCAGGCATGGGTCAGGGTTGGCCCCTAAGATGCACATGGGGGCCAGGAAGATGCAACGCCCGCGCCCCACCCTTTCTTCGGCACCCAGGCGCCAATTCACCCCTGGACAGGGGGCGTTTCGCGCGCCAAAGGCAGGGAGAACCTCACTCGGGAAAGTAGCGGAACATGAGCGGCACGAATCAGCGCATTGATGGCAAGCGGCTTTGGGATAGTCTGATGGCGATGGCGGAGATTGGCGCCACCCCCAAGGGCGGCGTGAAGCGCCTGACGCTGACCGATGTGGACAAGGCCGGGCGGGATCGCTTTCGCGGCTGGTGCGAGGCTTTGGGCCTGACCGTGCGCGTTGATTCCATCGGCAATATGTTCGCCCGCCGCGAAGGCCGTGATCCCAAGCGCCTGCCGGTGCTGCTGGGCAGTCACCTTGATAGCCAGCCCACCGGCGGCAAGTTTGACGGCGCCTTGGGGGTGATTGCCGGGCTTGAGGTGATGCGGAGCCTGAATGATCTGAACATCGTGACCGAAGCGCCGATCGAATTGGTGAATTGGACCGATGAGGAAGGCAGCCGTTTCGGCCATTCGCTGATGGGCAGCGGCGTTTGGGCCGGCATCTATACGCAGGACAAGGCCTATGGGCTGCGCGATGTGGATGGCGTGAGTGTTGGCGAAGCGCTGGAAGCCATCGGCTATAAGGGCCCGCATAAGGCGGCGCCTTTTCCGGCAGATGCCTATTTCGAATTGCATATCGAACAGGGCCCGATCCTGGAACGCGAAGGCAAGCAGATTGGCATCGTGACCGGCGCGCAGGCGCAGGTTTGGTATGATGCCGTGATCATCGGGCAGGACAGCCACGCCGGCACCACGCCGCCTTCCGCGCGGCGCGATGCGCTTGTCGCCGCCGCCCGCGTGATTGAGCGTGTTGACGCGCTGATGCGTGCGCGCGGTGAGGATGGCCGCGGCACGGTTGGCTTCCTGCAAGTGCTGCCTGCCAGCCGCAATGTGGTGCCGGGCGAAGTGCGCTTCAGCGTGGAATTCCGCCACCCATCAGATGCGCAAATCCAGGGCCTGGCCGAAAGCTTCCCGGAAGAAGCGCGGAAGCTGGTGGAGGCCAATGGCTGCAAGCTGGAATTGACCGAGCTGTTCCGCATCCCCGCGCAACCTTTCGATCCTTCCTGCGTTGATCTGGTGCGTCAGGCCGCCAAGCGCCTTGGCTTGCCATCGCGCGAAATCATCTCGGGCGCCGGGCATGATGCGGTGTATGTCGCGCGTTCCGTGCCAACCGCGATGATCTTCACGCCCTGCAAGGATGGGCTTTCGCACAACGAAGCCGAAAGCATCATGCCGGAAGAGGCTGAGGCCGGCTGCCAGGTATTGTTTGAAGCGGTGGTGGCGCGGGCCAATCGGGCGATCTGAGGGGCGCATTCTGTCAATCGGATGAGCACTGCGGCGCTGCCGATGGCAGCGCCTGGCATGGACACTTGACTCGAACTCCCTCTGGTGAGGAGGCTGTTGGCGGCGTCACAGAACGCCTGGCTGCCAGCATCCCAGCGACAGCCACAGGAAATGAGGAAATACGTCATGTCCTTGCCCATGCCGCAGCGTCGGAGCCTTGCCGTGCTGGCGCTGCTTGCTGCCGCCTCGATGGTATCAGCGCCAAGCGTCGCCCAATCACCCCCGGTGCAAACCTGCCAGCTTGGTGAATTCACGCTGGAAAGCGGTGCCAAGGTGCCGAATTTCCGCATGACCTATATCACCCATGGCACGCTGAATGCGGAAAAGAGCAATGCGATACTGTCCATCCATGGGCTGCGCGGCGATCGCACCACGCAATCCGCCTGGGCGGGGCCGGGCAGGGCGCTGGATACGGATCGCTATTTTGTCATCCAGCCCGATACCATGGGTGTTGCTTCGCTTGATCCCAATGCGACAACATCGCCAACACGTTCGGGCATGAATATGGCGTTTCCGCGCTTTACCATGCGCGACATGGTGAAGGCCGAACACCGAATGCTCACGGAATGTCTGGGCATTCGCAAATTGGTGGCGGTGACGGGCACGTCCATGGGCGGCATTGCTTCCATGCAATGGGCAGTCAGCTTCCCCGATTTCATGGAGGCGGTGATTCCATTGGTGCCTCAGGCGCATGTGAACCGCCAGAGTAATTTCATCTGGGAAGCCGCGCGCCAGACCATCATGCTGGACCCGAAATGGCGTGATGGCGCTTATCCTGCGGATGATCCGCCCAAGCGCGGCACCGGCATTGGCATGTTGATCCAGAATGCTTTCGGCATCAGCGCCGGCGGGTTTGAGGAAATGTTTGCCACCGCCGATCAGGTGCGCGGCTTCTATCGCCAATCCGCCGAACAGATCGGCAATACCACCCAGGCGCGCGATTGGATTTATCGCACCTGGGCCATTGAAAGCCACGATATTGCGCAAACGCCGGGCTTCAATGGCGATCTGATCGCGGCGGCGCGTTCCATCAAGGCGCGGCTTTTGCTGATCCCGAATTGCTTCGATCAATTGCTGCCGCCTGGCGAAAGCGGTGTCATGACGGTGGCCGCCCATGCGCCCAACGCGAAGATTGTGGATGTTGATGATCTTGCCGGCCATGGCGGTACGCGGGCGCCGCGTGGCATCGCCACCATCACCAGTGAAATACGTGATTTGCTGCAAAGGATTTCGGATGGGCGCCCAGGCTTCAGCGGCCCGCAATATCCGCGCCACTGGTCCCGGCCGGACCGGTGCCCGGGCTGAAATGCTTGGCCGTCCGCGCAGCATCCAAAACCAACCCGATCAGAGCATCAGTTCTGATCGGGTCGTGTGTCGCTAACCGCCGACGAGCTTCGCCACCATATAGGCAACACTCGCGGCCAGCCCGCCAATGAATAGCGTCTGCACCGCGCCGCGTGTGGCGGGCAGGCCGGTCGCTTTCGCCTTCAACCAGCCAAACCCCGCCAGCGCCACGCCGGTGATGCAGGCGGAAATCACCAAGGCCTGTTGCGTGCTATCCAGCAACATATAGGGCGACAGCGGCAATAACCCGCCCACCACATAGGCGCCGCCGATCGTGACCGCAGAGCGCGCCGCGCGATCCGGCTGCGGTTCCTTCAAATCCAATTCGAAGCGCATCATGAAATCCACCCAGCGGCGCTTATCGGCGCAGATGCTGTCCACCGCCATGCGGAGCGCATCACCGCGCACCCCATAGCGATGCAGGATGGCGGCCACTTCCCAGCGTTCGCGATCCGGGTAGATTTCGGTTTCTTCCTCTTCACGCTTGCGTTCGGCGGCGAAATGCTCGGCATCGGTGCGCGCAGCCAGATACCCGCCGAGCCCCATCGCAACGCAACCGGCCGCAATTTCCGCAAGACCTGCCGTGACAATCAGCGGATTGGCCGCAACCGCACCTGACAAGGCTGCGGCCAGTGCAAAGGGCACGGTCAGGCCATCAGCGGTGCCGATCACCAGATCACGCACCACCTCATTCTGCGTGAAATGGCGTTCCTCATGCGGCGGGCCGGGCGGCATGGGCCATAGCCCGTCGCGGCTGGGCGCTTCGGATTCGGGGGGCTGCGTGCTCATCTCACAACAGGCTTTAGCGCAGAAACGAGTGGTTTAGCGAGGGGAATGCGCGGCCATTTCCTCCGGCCCGGTCAGGCCGGCCAAGGCTTCCTCCTCCGCCGTCAGATGCAAGGCGAGCAAGGCTTCCAAGGCGAATAGGGTGCGCCTTAGCGCC
>JADCFR010000210.1 GCA_020249415.1 Roseomonas sp.
ACCAGCCTGCCCGAAATCCGCGAAGCCGAAGCGCCCCCCGAAATCGCCGCGATTTATGCCGCCTTGAATGACGGTATCGGCATTGGCCAGGTGAACCTCATCTGGCGCCATGCGGCGGCCTTGCCGGGGGTGCTTGGTTGGCTTTGGGCGCAGGCGGCGCCCGCGCTTGCTTGCGGCGCGGCGGCAGCAGCGCGGGACGCCGTTGCGGCTGCCATTGCGCTGCCCATACCTGCAGCGTCACCGAAGCCGCAGGATCACGCGGCGCTGGCGGCTTTGGTGGAGATTTACAATCGCGGCAATCTGACAAACCTCGCTGTGCTTTCGGCCATTCTGCTGCGCGCGCAAGGCATGGCGCCGGGCGCGCGGCCTCGGCCTGCACCGCGTGGCGCGATGTTGCCGGCACCCCCGCCCTTGCCGCGCCTGGCCGGTTTGCCGCCCGCGCAGCAGGCTCAGATACGCGCCCTCACGGCCGCGCATGGGCTATCGGATGCGGCGGTGGTGCCAAGCCTTTATCTGCATCTGGCGATCTGGCCGGATTTTCTGGCGCGGCTGCCTGATCTGCTCACGCCACTGCATGCCGAACAGCGCCTGCAAACCGCGCGCGATGCCGCGGTGGCTGCCGCGCGCCAGGCCGCGCCGGGGCTGATCGCTGCCCTTGGCCCCGCACCCGCACCGCCAGCGGATTTGCCCGCATTCCTGACGCGGCTTGAGGTTTTTGTGCGAGAGGTGATCCCCGGCATGGTGCCGGTGGGTCTCTTTCTCCGGCGCGCCCTCACCACAGCACCATCAGGCGGGAATGACGATGCGCTCCGCTTCAGATAGCCATGCCGCGTCAGTTGCGGCCCTCATCTCTGGCGGACCATAATTCCTGGCGCGCATCCAATAAGGCCCGCCTGGTGCGTGGCAGCGCCGGCGGATCGCCAAGCAGATTGAGCGTTCCCTGCCCACCTGGGGTGAAAAGCGGCGGGCGTAGGGCATCTATGGCACCCGAAAGGCTGCGCCGCGCAAAGGCGCTGCGCACCAAAGTCAGGCTGTCAATCACTTCCTGCGCGCGCGCATCAGGGGCGATACCGAAGGCCTGGCGCCATTCGCCGCGCGCACGCGGCACAGCGATTTGCGCCATGGGCAGGATGACGGTCCAGCGCGGCCCATTCGGCAATTCAACCGACAGGAACTCCAAAGCCTGGATCAGGCGCGCGGTTTCCCAGGGCTGACCGGTCAGCCGGCGTGGATTGGTCAGCATATCGGCGCCCTGTTCGATGGAATGGCGCACGGCATCAACCGTGATGAAGCTGCTGAATTCCGGCAAGCGTGCTGTCTCAGGTGGGCCAGAGCAGGCGCCCAAGCCAATCAGCCCCGCGAGAAAAACGCGCCTATCGCATTGCATCCTGATATCCTTCCAAAAAAGCCGCGCAGCCTATCGCAATGGCATGCTGGTTCGGCATGGCGGGCGCCTTGTTCGGCGCACTCGCATTTGGTGCCAGAAGGCACCCTGATCTAGCGAATGATAAAGGCAAGCCCCGAACGCCGCTCAACACTCTGCGAAGCCAATTCCTGGCGCGCATCAATCAAGGCGCGGGTGGTGCGCGGCAGGGCGGGTGGGTCAGCAAAACGATTGAGTGTTTCCTGCCCGCCCGGGGTGAAAAGCGGCGCACGCAAGGCCGCGACCGCTGCGGCGGGACGTTGCTCGGCAAAGCCAGTGCGGAATTCCGTCAGGCTATCAATCACCTCCTGCGCGCGGGCTTCTGGCGCGATGCCGAAGGCCTGCCGCCATTCGGCCCGCGCTGCCGGCACGGTTAGCTGCGCCATGGGCAGCATCACATTCCAACGCGGCCCATTCGGCACTTCCACGGCGAGGAATTCCAAAGCCTGAACCAGGCGAGCGGTTTCCCAAGGCTGCCCGGTGAGCCGGCTTCGATGGGTGAGCAGATCGGCGCCCTGCTCAATCGAATGGCGTACAGGGTCAATTGAAACAAAGCCGCGGAATTCCGGCAAGAACGCCGTCTCTATTGGCGCGGCGGCGCAGGCACCAAGGCCGAGCAACCCCAGGAAAAACACGCGCCTGCTATGCGTCATAACGCTTTCCTTCCATCATCGCCCTGCACAACCCCACGCCCTTTCTGACAGCAAAGGGGGGGCGGGCGCCTTGATCCGCATCACGGCGCCCGCCAAGCATAAGCGCCTATAGGCTGACCGCCTTGCCCTTTTCCGGCACCAGCACCTTGGCCTTGGCGCCAACCATCTCCGCCTCAAACCCCGAGGCATCCGGCAGCAGCATGCCGAAGGTCGCATAATGGCAGGGAATGGCGGTGGTGACATTGCGCAGATACCGCTTCACGGAAAGCGCCGCCGCGCGCGGGCCCATGGTGAAGCGATCGCCCACCGGCACCAGCGCCACCGTTGGCGCATACAGCTCATCAATCAGCGCCATGTCGGAGAAGATATCCGTATCACCCATGTGATAGATGGTCGGTTCATGCTTGTCCTTCGGCGTCACCACAATGCCATTGGGCAGGCCAAGGCAATGGAAAACGCCATTGGCATCCACCTCAACCGAGGAATGGAAAGCCTGGGTCAGCGTGACGGTAAACTCGCCCTGATCTGTGGTGCCGCCGGTATTCATGGGATCAAACGCGGTGACACCCTGTTTGCCGAGCCACATGGCAAGTTCATAATTGGTGACAAGCTTGGCGCCGGTGCGTTTGCAGATGGCGGCCGTATCGCCGATGTGATCGGCATGGCCATGGGTCAGCAGCACATGGGTCGCCCCCGCGCTTGCTGCTTCCGCATCACCGCCAAAGGCAGGATTGCCGGTCAGGAATGGATCAATCAACACAACCGACTTGCCGAATTCAAGACGGAAAGCGGAATGGCCGAACCAGGTGAGTTTCATTGCGTGTTCCTTTTCGTTTCAGGTGAAAGACATGCGGATGGTATCCGCGATCATGGCGGGCTTCGCCTCATTTTCGATTTCCAACGTCTGGCGCACGGTGATGCGATGCGCGCCCGGCGCGCCATCTTCCACCGCAACCAGGCTTTGGCGCAGCCTGATACGCGCGCCGGCCTTGACCGGATTGACGATACGCACCTTGTCGCTGCCGTAATTGATGGACCGCGTGGGCCAGGAAAGCTTGTAGATGCCAGCGCCAAGCTTGGGCAGCAGCGACAGCAGCAGATAGCCATGCGCGATGGTCTTGCCGCCGGGCATCTCGCGTTTCGCGCGTTCCACATCCACATGGATCCATTGATGATCGCCCGTGACCTCGGCGAAGCGATCAATCAGATCCTGCGTGACTTCCAGCCAATCACTGACCCCCAATTCCTGCCCGATCAGCGCGCGGAGCGCTTCCGGGGTTTCGACCATGCGCATTGCGTCCTCCCTTAATGTTAGATGCAACATCGGGCGCGGCGCGCCAGGGATCAAGCCGGGCTATCGGAAGTGGGCAAATTGCGGCCTAATCGAGCCATGACCCTGTCCCCCGGCAGCCGGGGTTTCGTTGTGGCCATGGTCACGGCGCAAATCCTGACCCAAATCGGTGCCTTCACCCTGCCCGCGCTATTACCGGAGATGATGGCGCGCTGGTCGCTTTCCGCCACCGAAGCGGGCTGGCTGATTGGCGTTTTCTTCGCGGCCTATGTGCCCGCCGTGCCCGTGCTGCTTTCACTGACGGACCGCGTGCCGGCCAGGCGGATTTATCTGATCGGCACGGGGGCGACGGCGGCGGCGCATCTGGGCTTTGCCTTTTTTGCCGATGGCTTTTGGGGCGGGCTGTTCTTTCGCGCACTTGCCGGGATTGGCTGGGCGGGGGCTTATATGCCCGGCCTTAAATCCATCGCTGATCCGCTGACCGGCGTGGCGCAATCGCGCGCTGTTGCCTGGCATGCGGCGGGGGTGGGCATTGCGGGGGCGGCTTCCTTTGCGCTCGCCGGGCTTTGTGACGCGTTG
>JADCFR010000211.1 GCA_020249415.1 Roseomonas sp.
CTGTCTTCCCTGGTCCCTTCATAGCCTTTCAGCGCCACCCCGTCCAGCAAAAAATGCCAAATTCCTCATTCGATCAGAGGTTTAACAAATGCGCTTGAGTCGCCACCCGAAAAGCCCGCGCACGCCGCCCCGGATCCGCCATCAAAAATTTTTGTGCAGTGCAAAAAAATGCTTGCAATCGCCCCGGCGTCGGGCGTAGAAGCTTCTCATGTTGCAGCGCAGCAAATCTTCTCGGCCTTCCCGGCCGGCATGAATAGCTCGGGTCGCTGCGCCCCGGACAGGCAAGGAAAGGATTGAGATCATGGCACAAAGCAAGAGCCAGGCAGTGAGCAAGGTCGCGGAAGAAGCCGCGGCGCAGGCTCAAAAGGTAATGACCGATGGCGCGGCACAGGCCCGCGTCGCAATGGAGAAGAACATGGATCAGATGACCAAGGGTGCGGAAAGCATCTTCAAGGCGGCGGAAGAAGCCGCTGATTTCGGCCGCGGCAATGTGGAGGCCTTCACCAAGGCCGCCCAGACCTGGGCCTCGGGCTCTCAGGACCTCGCTCGCCAGTATATGGCGCTGGCGCAGGGCCTGACCGACCACGCCCTGGAAGGTGCGAAGGCGCTGTCCGGCGTGAAGAGCGTGAATGAAGCCGCTGAGCTGCAGGCGAAATTCGCCAAGGCCGCGCTGGAGAAGATGGTTGCCGAAGGCACCAAGCTTCAGGAAGCTTCCGTGAAGCTCGCCGAAAGCGCCTTTGCGCCGGTGAATGCGCGCTTCACCGTTGCGATGGAAAAGCTGGCGAAGCCGCTGGCGGCTTGATTATTGGGCGGGGTGCAATTGCCCCGTTCTGGCTTGGCTGCCCCCCACCCCCCTCCTCCCACCCCCGGGGGGTAGCCGGCAAATGGCGTGATCCATATCAATGGGTCACGCTATTTTTTTTCCTTGAATGGTTTGGCATCTTCGCAAAAGAATTGCGCCTTGAATGGAACCGGGGCTTCACCTGGGGCCATTCGCTCCATATCCTATAGGCAGCGCAGCGTGGTAGTCTGCGCCCGGAAAGACCGAACCGACAGCATGAGCGATCAGGATAAGCGCCCGAATGACGGGCAAGGTGGTGGCGAAGGGCCGCAGACGGGCATCGTGGTCAAAGCGCGCCCGCGCACCAAGAAGCCAGCCATGTACAAGGTATTGATGCTGAACGATGATTACACGCCGATGGAATTCGTCGTTCACGTATTGGAGAGGTTTTTCCAGAAAAATCGCGAAGAGGCGACGCGCATCATGCTGCATGTGCATCGCCGAGGTGTCGGGGTTTGTGGGGTTTTCACGTATGAAATCGCGGAAACCAAGGTGACGCAGGTGATGGATCTGGCCCGCCAGAACCAGCACCCGCTGCAATGCACCATCGAGAAGGATTGAGGATAAGGGGGTCGCAGAATCCCCGAGGGGCACCTAGATGAGAGTTTGGAATCGGCCATGGCGTCCTGCCTCGGCAGGCGCTCTGGCCCAGATGGAGCGTCGTTGATCATGTTGTCCCGTAACCTAGAACAGACGCTGCATCGCGCCCTGGCCTTGGCTGGTGAGCGCCGACATGAATATGCAACGCTGGAACATCTACTGCTCTCACTCGGTGATGATGCCGATGCAACGGGCGTGCTGCGCGCCTGCGGCGTGGATGTTGAAAAACTCAAGCGCGACCTGACCGATTTTCTGGACAAGGATCTGGCCGGGCTGGTGACGGAACGTGGTGGCGATCCAAAGCCCACCGCCGGCTTTCAGCGCGTGGTGCAGCGCGCGGCCATTCATGTGCAATCTTCCGGCCGCGATGAAGTGACCGGCGCCAATGTGCTGGTGGCGCTGTTTTCCGAACGCGAATCGCATGCGGTGTATTTCCTGCAATTGCAGGACATGACGCGCCTTGATGCGGTGAATTTCATCAGCCATGGCATTGCCAAGGCGCCCGGGCGTTCCCAGCCCCGCGCGGCGAAGGGCGATGGCGGCGGCAATGAGGATCAGGGTCCGGAGCGTGAGGAAAAGTCTCGTGGCGCGCCGCGCGGGCAGGATGCGCTCGCCAATTACTGCGTCAACCTGAACAAGAAGGCTGAACAGGGCAAGATTGACCCGCTGATTGGCCGTGATCAGGAAATTGAGCGCACCATCCAAATCCTGTGCCGCCGCACCAAGAACAACCCGCTTTATGTCGGTGATCCTGGCGTGGGCAAAACCGCGATTGCGGAAGGCCTTGCCAAGCGCATCGTGGAAGGTGATGTGCCGGAAGTGCTGGCGAAATCCACCATCTACGCGCTGGATATGGGCAGCCTTTTGGCCGGCACGCGCTATCGCGGCGATTTCGAAGAACGGCTGAAGGCCGTGGTGTCCGAATTGGAAGCGCAGCCCGGTTCCGTGCTGTTCATTGATGAAATCCATACCGTGATTGGTGCCGGTGCGACCTCAGGCGGGGCGATGGATGCGTCCAATCTGCTGAAGCCGGCCCTGGCGCAGGGCACGATTCGCTGCATCGGGTCCACGACCTACAAGGAATATCGCACGCATTTTGAGAAGGACCGCGCCCTGGTGCGGCGCTTCCAGAAGATTGATGTGAATGAACCGACCCTTGAAGATGCGGTGAAGATCCTGCAGGGCCTCAAGACCAATTACGAAAAGCACCACAAGGTTCGCTATACGCCGGAAGCGATCCGCGCGGCGGTGGAGCTTTCCGCGAAATACATCCATGACCGCAAGCTGCCCGACAAGGCGATTGACGTGATTGATGAGGTCGGCGCATCGCGCATGCTGCTGCCTGAGAATAAGCGCCGCAAGACCGTGACGCTGAAGGATGTGGAAGACATTGTCGCCAAGATTGCGCGTATTCCGCCGAAATCGGTTTCCACCGATGATCGGGAAACGCTGAAGAATCTGGAACGCGATTTGAAGGCAATGGTCTTTGGCCAGGAAAAGGCCATTGAAACACTTGCCAGCGCCATCAAGCTGTCACGCGCTGGTCTGCGTGATCCGGAAAAGCCGATTGGGAATTATTTGTTCTCTGGCCCCACGGGTGTGGGCAAGACGGAGGTCGCCAAGCAATTGGCGAAGACGCTTGGCATTGAATTGGTCCGCTTCGACATGTCCGAATATATGGAACGCCACAGCGTCTCACGCCTGATCGGCGCGCCGCCTGGCTATGTCGGCTTTGATCAGGGCGGGCTTTTGACGGATGCGATTGATCAGCACCCGCATGCCGTTCTGCTGCTGGATGAAATCGAAAAGGCGCATCAGGATTTGTACAATATCCTGTTGCAGGTGATGGATCACGGGAAGCTCACGGACCACAACGGCAAGAATGTGGATTTCCGCAATGTGATCCTGATCATGACCACCAATGCCGGCGCTTCCGATATGGCGAAACCCGCGATTGGCTTTGAACGTGCCGCCCGCGTGGGTGAGGATGAGGAAGCGATCAAGCGGATGTTCACGCCTGAATTCCGCAACCGCCTGGATGCGGTGGTGGCCTTCTCTGGCCTGACGCCGGAGATTGTGGCGCAGGTCGTCGAAAAATTCGTCATGCAGCTGGAAGCGCAGCTTGCTGACCGGAATGTGACGATTGAGCTTTCCTCAGCCGCCAAGGAATGGCTGGCGGAACGTGGCTATGATCCGCTGTATGGTGCGCGGCCCCTGGCGCGCGTCATTCAGGAATATGTGAAAAAGCCACTGGCGGAGGAATTGCTGTTCGGCAAGCTCGCCAAGGGTGGATCGGTGAAGGTGGGTTTGCGTGAGGGTGCGCTGACCTTCGATTGCCAGGAAGCCGCACCGCCCGCGCTGCCCAAGCCCGAAGAGGATCGGGATGCGGAGCGTGAGCCGGAGAATGTGGAGTAGCGCCTGATCCGCGGAGGTCGAATGACCGGAGCGGTGAATCAGCCGCTCAAAGACGTATATGGCGTGATCCGTTGAAACGGGTCACGCCGTATTTACGCCAATGCTTTGGTCGCTTGGTGAAGGCGACCAGCGGCCAGGGCTTGTATTCCATCACCGATGAGGTGCGCGGCTGGGTTGCGCAGCAGGGAATTTCAAACGGCTTACTGACGCTTTGGTGCCGCCATACCTCGGCGTCCTTGCTCGTGCAGGCCAATGCCGATCCGGAGGTGCTGGCGGATCTTGAAGCCTTTTTCGTTCGTTTGGCGCCGGAAGGGCGCGGGCTTTACCGGCATGAGGATGAGGCGCCGGACAATATGCCCGCCCATATCCGCGCCGCTCTGACGCAAACCAGCATC
>JADCFR010000212.1 GCA_020249415.1 Roseomonas sp.
GCGCGCGCCGCGAGCCTGCCACCCGGCGCGCCCGGCATAATCCGCATGGAGGTCGGCCAGCCAGGTACCGGCGCCCCGCGCGGCGCGGCTGAAGCCGCCATGCGCGCGCTGAATGCCGGCGCGCCGCTTGGCTATACCGAGGCTTTTGGATTGGTATCGCTGCGGGAGCGTATCGCGCGGCATTATCTTGACCATTACGGGCTGACGGTCCCGGCGCGGCGCATTGCGGTGACCATGGGTGCTTCAGGCGCTTTTCCGCTCGCTTTTCTGGCGGCGTTTGATCAGGGCGATGCCATTGCCATGGCCGCCCCCTTCTACCCGCCCTATGCAAATATCCTGCAAGCGCTTGGCATGCGCCCGCAATTGCTGGAATGCGATGCCGCAACACGGTTTCAGCCAAATGTGGCGATGCTGGAAAAGCTCGACCCGCGCCCGGCTGGCTTGATCATTGCCAGCCCCTGCAACCCCGCCGGCACCATGCTGGCGCCGGATGAATTGGCCGCCATTGCGCGCTGGTGCCATGCCGAAGGCGTGCGGCTGATCAGTGATGAGATTTATCATGGGCTGAGTTGGGGTACGGTTTCGGAAAGCAGCGCGGCGGCCTTCAGCGACAGCGCCGTGGTGGTGAATAGTTTTTCCAAATACTGGTCCATGACCGGTTGGCGCATTGGCTGGCTTGTGCTGCCCGAGGATTTGATCCGCCCGGTGGAATGCCTCGCGCAAAACATGTTCATCAGCGCGCCGCATATCGCGCAGGTGGCGGCAGAGGCCGCCATGGATTGCCGCGACGAACTTGAAGGCAATAAGGCCGCCTATGCGCGGAGTCGCGCCGCCCTTCTGGCCGGCCTGCCGCGTGCGGGGTTTGACCGGATCGCGGCGGCCGATGGCGCTTTTTATCTCTGGTGCGATGTCTCGGCGCTGACCAATGACAGCGCAGCCTTTTCGGCGGCGATGCTGGAAGGGGCGGGCATTGCCGCCACCACCGGGCTTGATTTTGACCGCGGGCGCGGCGGGCGGTTTTTGCGCTTTTCCTATTGCGGGCCGGAAGCGGATATGGCGGCAGCGCCGGCGCGCCTGGCGCGGTGGTTGGGAAGATAGAAGCCCTTAACTGGAACGCCCCTTGCGTTCGATCTGTTCCACCTTGGGCCAGATGGATTTGAACAAGGCTTCACGGAGCGACATATCGCCAAGACCCGCCGGCGCGTAATCCGGGTGTAATTCGCGCGCGAGCACGCGGCGCAGCGCATCAAAGCGCTGGCGGTCCATTTCATCGGCTTCTTCGGTAAGCATGCGCGCCTCAGCGGCCAGGGCGCGGCGCTTCCAGGCTTCGCGTTCGGCGATGAGCAACCGGCAGGCATCGCGGAGCTTTTGCATATTCTCCCGCTCGGCCATCAGCACGCGGGCGGCTTCGCGCAGTTTTTCCAGCATTTGCTGTTGGTCATGGGCGGTGGTGGCGCTTGCTGGCGGCGGTAGGGCAGGGGATTGCGCCGGTTTATCGGCTGCGGGCGGGCTGCTGCGACGCAGCATCGTGGCTTTGCCGGGGCTTGACGTGCCAGGTTTGCGCGCCGCCGGCGGGCCTTCAATGCGCGCGACCGGCCACCAGCCATCATCTTCAATCGCGCCGACCACGCCGGCATGTTCCATCCGTTCCAGATAATCCAGCGCCAGGCTCCAGCGGATGCCAAGGCCATCCGACAAGGTGCTGGCATTGATCCGCGGTTGGCGGCGCACATAGCGCACCGCTTCGGCGTAGCTTGGGATAGGCATGGTCCACCATCAGGCGATCCAGGATGGATCAACTGAAGGTATTTTCGCCCGTCCCGGTTAAGTTACCGTGAAGCGCGCCACCGCCTGCGCCCGAAGGGTTAACCGGCGGCGATTTTGGCCGCCCGCACCACCTCGGCCCAGGCGGCGGTTTCGCGTTCCATGCGCGCGGCCAGGGCCTCAGGCGAGGAAGGCACCACCAGCGCGCCGGCATCAAAGGCGCGTTTGCGGATGGCGGGATCGGCCAGCACCTCATTCAATTTCTGGGCGAGCAAGCGCGCCACGGGTTCCGGCGTGCCGCGCGGCGCGAATAGGCTGAACCAGACATTGAGGTCGAGGTCAGCGAGCCCTTCTTCCTTCGCCGAGGGGATATTGGGCATCCCCGGATGCCGTTCATTGGAGCTGACGCAAAGTGCGCGCAGCTTGCCATCCGCGACCAATGGCGTGAGTGGCGGCGGCGAATTCATGTAGAAATGGACGCGCCCCGCGATCAGATCGCGAATGGTCTCGCCGGTGCCGCGATAGGGCACATGCAGCATGTCAATGCCCGCGCGCAGCTTCAGCAATTCCGCGCCCAGGTGATGCATGGACCCAACCCCGGCCGAGGCATAGGTCAGATCGCCCGGCCTTTGCTTGGCATAGGCGATGAATTCGCGCATCGACGTCACCGCAGCGGGGGCAGCAGCCCGGATCGCTTCTGTCTGACCCTGATAGGCAGTGTCGCCCCAAACCTTTGTCTCGGTTCCATGCAGCAGGCTCGGGACCATCTGACTGTCATGCACATTGGCCGCGGTCACCTCAGCGGCATGGATGACCTTCTCCTTGCTGTCCACGCCAATATGACCCTTAATCCCGAAATACCATTGATTGCCCTTCTGTGTCTGGTGCATTTCGGGATCGCGTTCGCCCTTCTCGTTCTTGGTGGATGACGGCGCCGATATCAGCGTCGCATCCATGATCGTCCCCGTTCCAATCTTGACGCCCTTGGATTTCAGATGATCATTGACCGCTGTCAGCATCATCTTGATCAGCCCATTATTCTCAATCAAATGGCGGAACTTGCAGACCCTCGTCTCGTCTGGCGACGCCTCATTGCCAAGATCAA
>JADCFR010000213.1 GCA_020249415.1 Roseomonas sp.
CCGAGCATCCAAGCCTGGGCGGCCCTCATCGCGATTGGTGTCGCTTCCACCGCGCTCGCCTATGTTCTTTACTTTCGTATTCTTGCGGCGGCGGGTGCCACTAATTTACTGCTGGTGACGTTTCTCATTCCGATAAGTGCTATTTTACTGGGTGGCCTTTTCCTGGGTGAAAGCCTGGCGACCAAGCACTTCATCGGCATGGGCATGATTGGGATTGGGCTTGCTCTGATTGATGGGCGTATCGCGCGCTTGATCCAGGGTCGTAGGGATATGACTAGCTGATTGTCTCCGCAGAAGGTCGCAAAACGCCCTCAGAGACTCATCCGCCGCGTGAGGCCCGTCAGCCGATCCATCACGAACATCAGCACCAAAATCGCCAGAATAAGCACACCCGATACCGCGGCGACCCGCACATCCAGCGTACTTTCCATCATGCCCCACATGCGGATGGGCAGCATATCCGTCCGTGCGCTGGAAAGGAAAAGCGAGACCGGCACATTATCCATGGACGCCACAAAAGCCAGGAAGGCACCGGCGAAAATGCCGGGTGCGATCAGGGGAAGCGTGATGCGCCGGAAGGTCATGAAGCGCCCTGCCCCCAAACTCGCGGAGCTTTCCAAAAGCGCCGGTTCCAATTGCGTGACGGTCGCGAGCGTTGTACGAAAAACAAAGGGCGCAATCACCACCAAATGCCCACCGATCAAATGCGTGAGCGATGGGCGGAGCCCCAGCAGGGAGAAAAACATCAATGTCGCGAGCCCATAAGCGAGCGAGGGCAGGATCAGCGGTGAGAGAAAGCTTGCTTCCAAGGCGCGTGCCGCAGGCCGTCGGGAACGCCCAATGGCGAGCGCGGCGAGCACGGCAAGAATAGTCGCCGCGAGCGTCGCCATGCCGGCCACCCACAGCGAATTGCCGGCAGCGCGATGGATATGCGCGGACCGCGTGGTATCAAACAGCGCCTGATACCACCTGAACGACAATTCCTGCGGCGGAAAGCGCAAGGATGCCGAGGTGGTGAAACTCGTGATCAGCACAATCAAAACCGGGCCAACCAGGATCAGCAGGCCAAGCAACGTAAGGCCCCCAAAGACATAGGAAAAGCTTTGATCGGCAATGGTGCGGCGCTGGCTCATTCAATCGGTCCTTGCATAGCGGCCAAGCCAATTCAGCATCATGATGCCGGCGAGTACGGTAGCCAGCAGCGTCACGGAACAAACCGCGGCGAAGGGCCAATCATAAACCACCATGGCCTGCTGCCAGATCAACGATGGCAGATAAACAAGCCGCGCCCCGCCAATGACCGATTGCGAAATGAAGGCGGTGCAGGCGGAAGCGAAAACCAGCGTGGCACCGGCGATCCATCCCGGCAAGCTGAGCGGCAGGATGACGCGGAAAAAGCTCCGCCACATGCCAGCACCAAGCGCGCGGGAGGCATCCAGCAGATTGGGATCAAGCCCGCGCATGACGGAAATCAAGGGCAGCAACATCAGCGGCATTTCGATTTGCATCAGTGCCAGAATAAGCCCCGTTTCCGTCTGCAATAGCCTGAGCGGCGTGGCGCTGAGGCCAAGCGCCAGCACCACCTGATTGACCAAGCCTTCCCGTGCCAGGATCACGATCCAGGCGAAGGTGCGAATAACCACCGAAGTCAGCAGCGGCAGCAGAATGATGAAAATCAGGATCTTCTGGGTGCGCGGGCTGGCATTGCAGAAAAATACCGCAAGCGGCCAGGCGAACAGCGATGTGGCCAGCACCGCCGCCACGCCCAGCCGAAGCGTGTCCCAGACAACGCCTCGGTAGAAGGCATCGCCCCAGAATTTGGTCCAGTTATCCAAGCCCCATTGCTGCAAATCCTGATCAGCATGGAGCGATATGCCAAGCAACAGCAGCAGCGGTGCCGCAAAAAGCGCGAGGTAGACAATCCCCAAAGGCGCGGCCAGGCGCCAATCCACCGCTGCTCTGCGCATGATTCTACTTCGTGATCTCGCGATTGAAGCGATCAATCCAACCGGCGCGGCGCGGATTGATCACATTCCAATCATGCGTAACCATCTTGGACAATTCATCAAGTGATTTGATGTCCAGATTGGGGCTCAGCTGCACATCCCTGTTCACCGGGATCATGTTGAAGGGCGACAATTGCAGCTTGCTTTGTGCCTCTGCCGAAAGTGCCACATCAATATAGCGATGCGCATTGGCCTTGTTTTCAGCGCCCTTCACGATATGCAGCGTTGTCGCGAAGGTAATGGCGCCTTCACTCGGCGCGACAAAGGCAATGTCAACGCCGCGGGCCTTCAGCGTCGCTGCGTTGTTCGTATTGGTGTACATGATATCAATCTGGCCTTGCTGGAAAAGCCCCGGCAGGGCGGCTGGCGTGGACACGGCGGCAACCTTCGGCAGCACTTCCCTCAGCTTGGCGAAGATCGGTTCGACATTGGTGATGGAACCGCCAAATACCTTCGCCATTTCAATCAGTGAAACAGTGCCGAAGGTGGTCTGAAACCCCGTCAGCCCCAGCCGTTCCACATAAGGCGAGCGGAACAAATCGGCCCAGCTTTTCGGCGGCTCAGCGAATTTCTTGGGATTGTAGCAAATGCCGACCACTTGCACATTCACCGTCGCCGCATCCGCCATCAGCATGCCATCGGGCAGCTTGCTGGCATTGGTGATCATGCGCGGGTCAATCGCCTCGAACAGTCCCGCCTGACGCGCGGCAGCTGCCGGCCCAGGGTCCAGCACAAAGCAATCAAAGGGGGCGACACCGCGCGCGGCGCGCACTTTCGCCACCTGATCCACCGCAAATAGCGGTTCAAAGGCAACGCTCACATTATGGCGCTGACGCAGCAGCGGGGCCACGATTTCGCGATAGGCCTCATCCCAGGTGCCGGGATAGATGGCCGCTGTCATGGAACCGGAAGCACGCGCAATGCTGGGTGCGGCAAGCGCACCGGCCATGCCGGCAAGAAAAAGGCGTCTGGAAGCCATGGGAATTCTCCTGAAGGTTTACGGGGTGGATAGGGGAAAGATCGAAGGCCGCGCTTCCGGCGTTAGCGCGCAATGCCATGTGCCCGGCAGGGAAGACGCATCGCCCGGATGCCGCGCCGTTGCGATTTTGAGCGTGCTGCCATCAGCCGCCGAGACATCATGAATAAGCTGCCCACCAATCGGCAGGCTGAGGGTGAGCGTCACCGGGAAGCGATCCGGCGCAGCGTCACGCACCAGCATCAATTGCTCTGGCCGGATGGAAACCTGCACCGGCTTGCCCTGCGGCAGGTTGGGCGTCTTGCAGGGCAGCACGGCGCCAACAGAAAGCCTGATCCCGCCATCGGTGACGATACCATCAAGGATATTGGATGATCCAATGAAGCTATTGACGAAGGGGGTCGCGGGTTCATCATAGATCGTAACCGGCGTGCCCAATTGTTCAATCCTGCCTTGATTCATCACCGCAATGCGATCGGCGATGGACATGGCTTCTTCCTGATCATGCGTGACCAGAATGGCGGTCAGGCCGAATTGGCGCTGCAAACGCTTGATTTCGATCTGCATATCAAGGCGTAGATTCTTATCCAGCGCGGCGAAAGGTTCATCCAGCAGCAGGATGCGCGGTTGCACTGCCAAGGCGCGCGCAAGTGCGATGCGCTGCTGTTGCCCGCCTGATAATTGCCTTGGTTTGCGATCGGCGAAGCCTGCCATGCGCACGGTGGCGAGCATTTCCGCCACGCGCGCACGCTGTTCGGCCTTGCCCACGCCGCGCGCCACCAGGCCATAGGCAATATTCTCAGCCACCGTCATATGCGGAAACAGCGCATAATTCTGGAACACAATGCCAACCTCGCGCAAATTGGGCGGCAGATCATCCACGGCACGATCACCAATCACCACCTGGCCGGAAGCCTGGCGGATGAAACCAGCAACAATACGCAGCAAGGTGGTTTTGCCGCAGCCGGAAGGACCAAGCAGGGCCACCAATTCGCCCGCCCTTACTTCAAGCGTCACATCATCAACGGCGCGCGCCGTGCCATAACTGTGCACAATGCCGTTCAGCAGCAATTGCTGAGAGGCCGAACCTTGGGCAGTCATCGTGAGCGTCGCATCCCCCCAAATCCGGGCGAAGGTTCGCAACTTCCATGCCAGGAAGGAAGGCCGGGAAGGCTAGCCTTTGCCGAAATCAAAACCCGAGATTAGCTCAATTTAACGTCGTTTGCCTAATCCTTATTCGAAATTCAGCCACAAAAAAGGGCGGCCCCGAAGGACCGCCCCATTCTTTCGGAAGCCGCGATGGATCAGAAATCCATGCCGCCCATGCCGCCACCGGGCGGGCCACCGGCCGGCGCCGATTTCGGCTCCGGACGCTCAGCCACCATCGCTTCGGTGGTGATCAGCAGGGACGCGACAGAAGCCGCATCCTGCAGCGCAGTACGCACAACCTTGGTCGGGTCAATGATGCCGGCCGCGACCAGATCCTTGTACTCGTCCTTCTGCGCGTCATAGCCGTGGGTATAGGTGCCATCGCGCAGCACTTCACCCGCGATCACCGCGCCGTCCTTGCCGGCGTTTTCAGCGATCTGCTTCAAGGGCGCCTGGATGGCGCGGCGGATGATTTCGATCCCCACCTGCTCATCACTGTTGGCACCCTTGAGGCCGCCGAGGTTGGTCGAAGCCCGCAGCAGCGCCACGCCACCACCAGGCACGATGCCTTCCTGAACGGCAGCGCGGGTCGCATGCAGCGCGTCATCCACGCGGTCCTTGCGCTCCTTCACTTCCACTTCGGTGGAGCCACCAACGCGGATCACGGCAACGCCACCGGCGAGCTTCGCCAGACGTTCCTGCAGCTTTTCACGGTCATAGTCCGAGGTGGTTTCCTCGATCTGCGCCTTGATCTGCTCGCAACGGCCAGAGATCTGGTCCTTCGCACCTGCGCCATCAACGATGGTGGTGTTTTCCTTTTCGATACGCACGGTCTTGGCGCGGCCGAGCTGCGCCAGCGTGACGCTTTCAAGCTTAATACCAAGATCTTCGCTGATCACTTCACCGCCGGTCAGGATCGCGATGTCTTCCAGCATCGCCTTGCGACGATCACCAAAGCCAGGCGCCTTCACGGCCGCGATCTTGAGGCCACCGCGCAGCTTGTTGACCACGAGGGTCGCAAGCGCTTCGCCTTCCACATCTTCGGCCACAATCACGAGCGGACGGCCGGACTGCACAACCGCTTCGAGCAGCGGCAGCATCGGCTGAAGCTGGGACAGCTTCTTTTCGAAGATCAGGATGTACGGATTGTCCATTTCCGCGATCATCTTTTCCGCATTCGTGATGAAATACGGAGAGACATAGCCGCGGTCGAACTGCATGCCTTCAACGACATCAAGTTCGGTCTGGATGGACTTGGCTTCTTCAACCGTGATCACGCCTTCATTGCCGACCTTTTCCATGGCCTGGGCAATCATTTCGCCGATCTCGGATTCGCCATTGGCGGAAAGCGTGCCAACCTGCGCCACTTCGGCAGAGGTGGTGATCTTCTTCGTCTTGGCTTCCAGTTCGGCCACGACGCTGGACACGGCCTTATCAATGCCGCGCTTCAGGTCCATCGGGTTCATGCCGGCGGCAACCGCCTTGGCGCCTTCGCGCACAATGGCCTGGGCCAGCACGGTCGCGGTGGTGGTGCCATCGCCCGCCGTGTCATTGGTCTTGGAGGCGACTTCGCGCACCATCTGCGCGCCCATGTTTTCGAACTTGTCAGCCAGTTCGATTTCCTTCGCCACCGTCACACCGTCCTTGGTGATGCGGGGTGCGCCGAAGCTTTTGTCAATGACGACATTGCGGCCCTTGGGGCCGAGGGTCACTTTTACGGCGTCGGCCAGGATATCCACGCCACGGAGCATACGCTCCCGCGCGTGGGCGCCGAACTTAACGTCCTTAGCAGCCATGTTTGCGTGTCCTTTTCAGGTTCTATTTGGAAAACTGGTGATCAGGCGGTCAGGATGCCCATGACGTCGGATTCCTTCATGATCAGGAGCTCCTCGCCATTCAGCTTCACTTCGGTGCCGGACCACTTGCCGAACAGGATGCGATCGCCGGCCTTGACGTCGAGCGGACGAAGATCGCCCTTTTCGTTCAAGGTGCCGGCGCCCACGGCGACGACTTCGCCTTCCTGGGGCTTTTCCTTCGCGGTGTCGGGGATGATGATACCACCGGCGGTCTTTTCTTCCGCAGTAACGCGGCGAACCAGAACGCGGTCATGCAGGGGACGAAATTTCATAAGGTCCTCTCCTGAGCCTCGGGTTGATGACGGCTCGCTCTGGGAAGCCTGACCGGTCACCGAGGGTGCCCCGGCCGTTAGCACTCCCCCCAGAGGAGTGCCAGACATCTAGGCTGGGCGGTGCGGCGCGTCAAGCGGCTGGCAGCACTCAAAGCATGCCAGTGCTAATATATTGATATCAAATATTTTTCTTGCAAAACCCCCGAGTCGTCATGGCAAGCTTATTGCCCGCCCCGGCGGCAAGCCGGGGCAGGATCGCTTGTGACGGCATAGGAAAAGGAAGATGAGCCTTAAGCTTCAGGGTTTGGAAAACGTGGTGCGGATCCCGGATTGGCGGCTGACCACGGCCGAATTGCTCTATCATCTGCC
>JADCFR010000214.1 GCA_020249415.1 Roseomonas sp.
GACCCCCACCCCGCCCATCATGCGCCGGAAACCAAAGGGGGAATGTCATGGCCGTTGTTGAAACCGAAACTCATGGGCAGGTGCTGGTCCTGCGCATGAACCGGCCCGAAAGGCTGAATGCGCTGAACCATGAAATGCGCCTGGAATTGGCGCGCATCTGGACCGCGTTTCGCACCGATCCCAATCTTGAAGTCGCGATCCTGACCGGCACCGGGCGCGGCTTTTGCGCGGGCGAGGATATGAAGGAATCGCTCGCCGATAAAAGCCCCGGCGGGCGGCGCATTGACATGGAAGACCCCTTCAATGCCGGCACTTTGGAAAAGCCTGTGATTGCCGCGGTGAATGGCTTTGCCATGGGCGGTGGCTTCATGCTGGTGGAGCGCACCGATCTGCGCGTGGCCGCCAATACCGCGATTTTTGAAGTGTCCGAGGCAAAGCGCTGGCTATTGGGCGGCTATAATCACGGGCATCTTGCGAACCTTGCCTATCCTGTCGCGATGGAAATGGCGCTTGGCTTTCGCTTTACGGCAGAACGCTTTTATCAGCTTGGCTTCGTCAATCGCCTGGTCGAGCCAGAAGCGCTGATGGAAACAGCGCTTGAAATGGCGCGGCATATGTTGACGCTGCCGCCCGCCGCGCGCGTCAATACCATCCATATGATGCGCCGCATGCGTCCGGCGCCGACGCCCGCGCAACAGCGGCTCGCCGCCAAGCTGCATGAGCATGGCGACAAATCTGACCTTTTGGAAAGCCGCGCTGCCTTTGCCGAAAAACGCGCGCCGAATTTCAAGGGCTGGAATGATCCGGCGGATCGCTATCGCATGCCGGAGATTGAACAGGATTAGTTTGGTCGTATTTTCCGAGTCGCCAAGTGATGCTCACTTGGCTTGAAAATACGCCTAACCGAGAAATTCCCGTATTTCGCGCGCTGCATCGGCCAACCCCATGCGGCGCAGCAATACGCCGGATGGTAGCCCGGCCAGCAGGCGCGATGGGCAGGACCGATCGAGCATCACAAACACGCCCTTGTCATCAGCGCGACGGATCAGCCGCCCGAAAGCCTGGCGCAGCCGATGGCGCGTGATGCGGTCATCATACTCCTTCGGCCTGCCTTCCGATAAGTGCAGGCGCCTTTCGCGATGCAGAATGCTCGGCCTTGGCCAGGGCACGCGATCAAACACCAACAGACGCAGGGACCGCCCCGGCACATCCACGCCATCGCGCATCGCATCGGTGCCCAGCAGGCAAGAATTTTCCTCGGCCCGGAATACATCCACGAGCGTCGCGTTATCCATCGCATCAATATGCTGCGCGTAAAGCGGCAGGCCGGCTTCTTCCAAGGCGGGGGCGATGCGGCCATGCACATCGCGCAGGCGGCGAATGGCAGTGAAAAGCCCAAGCGCGCCGCCGCCTGATGCCAGAAACAATTCCCGCATCGCGCCGGCGATTTGCGCCGTGTTTTCCCGCGCCACATCCGTCACCACAATGCAGCGCGTGCGCGCCGCATAATCGAAGGGCGAGGCGACAGCGGCGCGAATCGCAGGCAGCGGCAGATGCGCCGCCCCCGTGCGGCCTTCCGCTTCGCGCCAGGCGGCTTCGGGGTCGTCATCCTCTGCCTCGGCAGCATCGCGCAAGGTGGCCGAGGTTATCAGCACACCATGCGCGGGCGCGGCGACCTGCATCGCGAAGGGAATGGTCGGATCAAGCCAATGCCGATGCATGCCCGCATCAGCATCCTGCCCGCCGCGCCGTTCAATCGACAGCCAATCCACCATATCGGGCCGCGCGCCGGGCGCGGGTTCCTCGCCACCAATCCGTGTGAGCATCGCGCGCCAGGCGCCAAGCGGCATCAGCACGCGGCGTTCGAGGGACCCGCAAATCGCTTCAATCCGTAGCCGGTCAGTGCTTTCAATCTCGGCGGCTTCATCTTCCATGCGCGCCAGCAGCTTTTCGCGCAAATGCCGCACGGGCGCTTCCAGGCGTTGCAGCGCGCGTTCCAAGGTGCTGGCGATTTCCGCCATATCCGCGTTCAGCGGGAAAAGATCAGATTCCGCATCATAAAGCCCGGCTTCCTCGGCTTCGGCATTGCGTGCGCGCACTTGCCGGCGCACGGCGCGCAAAAACGCCTCGGCCGGATTGGCGGGGGTGCCCACCAGATCAAGCGCGGCTTCATCGGTCAGCCGGCCAGACCAACCGCCCGCAGGCAAGGCGCGTGCCGCTTGCAAGGCCGCTTCCAAAGGCGCCTGCAATTCAGGCCTTTCGCCGACCAATTCCTCCAAGCGCCGCTTCAGCCCGCGCGCACGGGACCGACCACCTTCCGCGCCCAGCAACCAACGCCGCAGCTCCGCCATCTCAGCCCCGGTCAGGTCAGCAGAAAAGGCGCTATCGGCAGCATCAAACAGATGATGGCCTTCATCGAACACCAGGCGCAGTGCGCGGCCGTCCTCGCCACCACCAAGGGCGGCCTGGATCATCACCAGCGCGTGATTGGCAATGACAATCGAAGCGCCGCGCGCCCGGCGGATGGAATGTTCGACAAAGCATTTGCGATAATGCGGACAGGCAGCGTGGATGCATTCACCGCGCCGATCCGCAAGCGGCATAATCATGTTACTGCCGAATAATTCCGTGATCCAGCCTGGGAAATCACCGCCAAGAATGTCGCCATCACGCGTCGCTGCCGCCCAGCGCGCCACCAGGCCAAGCGCGACACCCTGGCCCGGCATGGCAGAAAAACCCAAGGCATCTTCCAGGTTCAGAAGACAAAGGTAATTCTCCCGCCCCTTGCGCAGCACCACGCGGCGGCGGCGTTCCTCAGCATCGGGAAAAAGCCGCGCGGTTTCCTGATCTATTTGGCGTTGCAGATTGCGTGTGAAGGTCGAAATCCACACCGGCGCGCCATTGCGTTCCGCCCAAAGACTGGCCGGCGCCACATAGCCGAGAGTCTTGCCGGTGCCCGTGCCGGCTTCCGCCAATACCAGCGCCGGCGCGCCCTGATCTTCCCGCGGCGCAAAGGCCGCCGCGGCTGCCGAGGCATAATCCGCCTGTTGTGGGCGCTGTTCCGCGCCCTCCCCCAATATCTGCGCGAGCCTTGTGCGCGCTTCCTGCGGTTCGATCCCGAAGGAGGATGGCGGATTGGCGGGCGCCGCTTCTTCCCATTCCGGCAGGCGGCGCCAGACGCGCAAACCCTCCATGCCCGAACGGGCGGCGGGGGCGCCCAGCGCTGCAAGAACGGACCGCGCCCAGGGCCAACCCGCCTCACCCATGCGGGCGGCGAGGCTTGCAGCATCGCGGTTGAGTGGCGCAGCGCGATCATCGGCCAAGCGGCGCAGCAATTCGGTTGCGATATCGGGCAATAGCGCGGCGGCGGCTTCATCATCGAGCGGCGCTGGCAGACCAAGCGCCAAAGCGAGGCCGCGCGGGGTCGGCGCGCAGGAAGCGGCGGGCAGGGC
>JADCFR010000215.1 GCA_020249415.1 Roseomonas sp.
AGCTCACCATTGGCGATGTCACCATCACCAGCATCATCGAACGCGATGGCCCCTGGCGCGCGCCGGGGCAGATGTTCCCCAATGCGCCGGCGGACCAGATCGAAGCAACGCTGAAGGAGCTGGAGCCGGAGACTTACGATGTTCCCTCCGGCAAGATGGTCATCACCTATCAAACCTATGTGGTGCGCACGCCGCGCCATACGATTCTGGTGGATACCTGCACCGGTGAGGATAAAGGCTATCCCGCGCCGATGGATTTCCCGAAGCAGCCCTGGCTTGATGGCCTGAAGGCGGAAGGGCTTTCCTTCAACGATATCGATTACGTCATGTGCACCCATCTCCATATTGACCATTCCGGCTGGAATACCGTGCTGCGCGATGGTCGTTGGGTGCCGACTTTTCCGCGCGCCAAATATGTCTTCCATAAGCGCGAATATGCGGCGTGGGAGGCTTCAACCAAGGCCGGCGAAACCCGCCCTGGTGGCGGTGGTTCCGTTTTCACCATGAATTGCGAACCCGTGGTGGCAGCGGGGCAGGCCATGCTGGTGGATGATGATTTCAGCCTGGATGATTGCATCACCATCGAACCAACACCGGGCCACACGCCCTGCCATTGCTGCGTGCATATCAAAAGCCGCGGCCAGCATGCGGTGATCACCGGCGATCTGATGCATCACGCGCTGCAAATCCACCGCCCCGCCTGGTCCACCATGTTCTGCTGGGACCCGAATGAGGCCGCCGATAGCCGCACGCGCTTCCTGGCCAATGTTGCCGATACGGATACCAAGCTGCTGCCGATCCATTTCCCCAATCCGTCGGTCGGGCGGGTCGAATCCAATGGTGATCGCTTCCGCTGGCGCTATATGCGCTGATCCATGACCATTCCCCCACTTCAGGGCCTGCGCGTGCTGGATTTGGCACGCGTTTTGGCCTGCCCCTTTTCGGCAATGATCCTGGCCGAATTGGGCGCGGAAGTGATCAAGCTGGAACAGCCGGGCAGCGGCGATGAAAGCCGCGCTTATGAACCGGTAGCAGAACGGAATGGTGCGCGTGACAGCGCCTATTTCTTCGCCTGCAATCGCGGCAAGCGCAGCGTCACGGTCAATCTGCGCCATAAGGATGGTCAGGCGCTGGTGCGTGATTTGATCCGCCATTGCGATGCGGTGGTGGAGAATTTCCCGACCGGCACGCTGAAGCGTTATGGCCTGGATTGGGAAGCACTCCGCGCCATCAATCCGCGCCTGGTGATGCTGTCCTGCACTGGCTTTGGTCAGACCGGGCCTTACGCGAAGCGCAAGGGCTATGACACGGTGTTTCAGGCCATGTCGGGGCTGATGGCACTCACGGGCGAACGCGGCGGCGGGCCGGTCAAGCCGGGGCTGCCGATCGCGGACCTCACCTCCGGGCTTTGGATCACGATTGGTTTGTTGGCGGCGCTACGCGGGCGCGATGCAACCGGCCAGGGCGCCTATATTGATTTTTCCATGCTAGATGGGCAGGTGGCGTTGTTGACCTCGGCGGCTGCGCGCTATTTCGCGCTGAAGGAGGTACCGCCGCGTTTGGGCACAGAACATCCGGGCCGCGTGCCAACGGCGTCCTTCAAATGTGCCGATGGGCGGTTTTTGCACATCACCTGTTCCGATCAGCATTGGCCGCCGCTGTGCCGCGCGCTGGGCCTTGCTGAATTGGGCGCTGACCCTGCGTTGCAAGCGAATGCGGAGCGTGTGGCGCAGCGCGAACGCGTCATGGCCGGCATCTCGGCGGCGATGGCGCAACTCACGCACGCGGAAGCCGTTGCACTTCTGGATGCGGCGGATGTGCCGAATGGCCCGGTGCTGACCATGGATGAAACCTTCGCTGATCCGCATGTGCGGGCGCGCGGTTCAGTCGGTGAATTCACGCACCCCTTGCTTGGCGCCTTTCCTGCCCTGCGCCTACCCTATCGCTTCGATGGCCTGGCGGACCCCGAAATACAGCGCCCGCCTTTGTTGGGAGAGGATACGGAAACGGTGCTGCGCGATTTGTTGCAGTATTCACAAGCGCAAATCGAAACCCTGCGGGCGGAAGGCGCGATATGACCGACGCCGTTTTGTATGAATGCAAGGAAGGCCTGGCGCGCATCACGCTGAACCGGCCAGAGGCGCGCAATGCGCTCAATAGCGCCATGTGCGAAGCGCTGGTGGCCGCCACGCGCCGCGCGCGGGAAGATGGCGCGCGCTGCGTGCTGGTGCGGGCGATGGGCAGCGTGTTTTGCGCCGGCGCGGACCTTAAGGAACGGCAGGGCATGGGCGATGACGCAGTGCGCGCGCGCCGCCTGAAAGCCTTTGCTGCCTATGAAGCGGTGGAACGCTTGCCGATGCCCGCCATTGCCGTGGTGGAAGGCCCGGCTGTTGGATCCGGCGTGGAAATTGCCGCTGGGTGTGATTTCATCCTCGCGACACCTGCGGCTTCCTTCCGCACCCCGGAAGCGCTTTGGGGCACGGTGGGCGCCACGCAACGCCTGCCGCGCATTATCGGTAAAAGACTGGCCAAGGATTTGATGTTCACGGGCCGCGCGCTTGGCGCCGAGGAAGCGCGCGTAGCCGGGCTTGTGGCGCGCGTCGTAGCGCCAGAGGCTTTGGCGGCATGCATCGCGGAGATCACCGCCACCATCCTGAAAGCACCACCTGCCGCCATGGCGCTTGCAAAGCGCTGCGTGGATGAGGGGCTTGAACGCGACCCGCGCGGGGCACTCGCCACCGAAATCATGGCCATTGAGGAAAGCCTCGCGGCGGCGGAATGGCGCAAGAAAATGCAGGATTTCTGACCAATGCCGTCCGCCTGGGCCACAAGGCTCGGCGATCTGCTGGCGCGCAACGCCAAGCTCCGCCCCGATGCCGAGGCATTGGTCACCAGCGATGGTCGCCGCCTGACCCATGCGGCGCTGTGCGCAGAAGCGCGCGCCACCGCTCGCGCCATGCTGGCGCAAGGCATCAAGCGCGGTGATTTTATCGGCCTGCTGATGGGTAATGGTGTTGAATGGGTCAGCGTCTTTGCTGGCGCTGCGCTGATTGGCGCCATTACCGTGCCGGTGAATACGCGCCTCAAAGGCGCGGAGATCGCCTTCACCCTGCAAAAATCCCAATGCTGCGCGCTGTTTTTCGCAACGCGCTTCCTGAATATTGATTTTGCTGAAATGCTCAGCGCCGAAGAACCCGCGCTGGCCACAGGCCTGCCCGGCGCTGCCTTGCCCGCGCTGCGGCTCGTTATTGCGCTTGGCGATGCTGCGCCGCATGCCGCAGTTTTATGGGATGCGTTTCGCGCAAGCCAGGTGAGTGACGCCACGCTGGATGCCGCCATGGCCCAAGTCAGCGCGGAAGATCGGCTGCTGGTGCAATTCACCTCCGGCACCACGGCGCATCCCAAGGGCGTTTTGCTGACGCATCACAATATGCTCCGCAATGCGGCGGCGGTCGCGGACCGGCTCGGCGTGCGCGCCGATGATCGCTATTTGAATTGCCGCCCCTTCTTTCATGTCGCGGGCAGTACGCTGTCCCTGCTTGTCGCGCTCACCACCGGTTGCTGCCTGATCACGCCACCAAGTTTCGAAGCCGGCCTGGCGCTGCGCTTGCTGGCGGAAGAACGCTGCACGCTGATGAGCGGCAATGACAGTATTTTCCAGATGATGATGGCGCATCCTGAGTTTCGCCCTGAACGCCTGCATTTGCGTGGCGGTTGGGCCGCGGCGGGGCCAGAGACGATGCGCCGCATCATGGATGTGATGGGCGCCAAGGCGCTTGGCTGGTGCTACGGGCTTTCCGAAGCATCCCCCAATGTTGTTTGTTCCGATTATCGGGAATCTGCCGAAATTCGCGTCTCTGGCCGCGCCTTGCCGCATCCGGGTATTGAGGTGCGCATCGCCGATCCTGAAACCGGCGCCATCCTGTCCGCCGGCGCGCGCGGTGAAATTCAGGTAAGGGGCTGGAGCGTGATGCAGGGCTATGTGAATGACCCGGAAGTCACCGCGAAAACCTTCACAGCCGATGGCTGGCTCCGCACCGGTGATCTCGGCATCTTGGATGCCGATGGTCGCTTGGGTCTCGCCGGCAGGCTCAAGGATCTGATCCGCGTTGGCGGCGAGAATGTGGCCCCGGCCGAGGTGGAGGAAGTGCTGCTGGGCCATCCCGCCATTGCCATGGCGCAGGTGGTAGGCGTGCCTGATGCGCGGCTGGGTGAGGTCTGTGCGGCCTTTGTACAGTTGAAACCGGGCGCGGAGGCATCGCCTGAGGGATTGCTGGCTTGGCTCAAGCCCCGCATCGCCAATTTCCGCCTGCCGCGCCATCTGCATCTGGTCCCGGATTTTGAGGCCATAGGCATGACCGCGAGCGGCAAGGTACAAAAAACCAAGCTACGCGCCCATGCGCTAACGCTGCCGCCCTTTGCGGGCTAAAAGCAGGCTGGACAGGGCAAAGGCGCTTCGCTAGGAGAAGGTGTCTGTCGGGGTTAAGCGCCGCCAGGGCCCAGATAGCTCAGTTGGTAGAGCATGCGACTGAAAATCGCAGTGTCGCTGGTTCGATTCCGGCTCTGGGCACCATTTTCCCTTGCAACCTTTTGAAAAAGCGCAAACATTTTCCTGCGCAGCGCTTCGCCCCCGCATCATCCCCCACCCAGCCGCCAATCAGGGCTGGCATCTGATGCGCCTGGGGCTATAAACCGCGCATGAGCGACGCCCCCCCGCCCCGTAAGCTTTTCGGCACTGATGGCATTCGCGGCAAGGCCAATGCCGCGCCGATGGACGCCGCAACCGCGCTGCGCCTGGGTCAGGCGGCGGGCAGCTTTTTCAATCGCGGCAATCACCGCCACCGCGTCGTGATCGGCAAGGATACGCGGCTTTCCGGCTATATGCTGGAACCGGCTTTGACCGCCGGCTTTATTGGCGCCGGGATGGATGTGGTGCTGGTCGGCCCCTTGCCCACGCCAGCCATTGCCTTGCTCACGCGGTCCCTGCGCGCGGATTTGGGCGTAATGATCAGCGCCTCCCACAACCCCTATGAGGATAATGGTATCAAGCTGTTTGGCCCGGATGGGCTGAAGCTGACGGATGAACAGGAAGCGGCCATCGAAGCGCTGATGGCGGGCGATCTGGGCGCGGCTTTGGTGCCGCCCGCAAGGCTTGGTCGCGCCAGCCGGCTGGAAGATGCGCCGGGGCGTTATATTGAAGCCGCCAAGGCATCTTTCCCGCGTGGCCAGACCCTCGATGGGCTGCGGATTGTGGTGGATTGCGCCCATGGCGCCGGTTATCGCGTGGCGCCCACCGTGCTGTGGGAATTGGGCGCCGAGGTGATCCCCATCGGCGTCGCCCCTGATGGCTTCAACATCAACAAGGGCGTAGGTTCCACCGCGCCGGCCGCCTTGGCGACCCTGGTGCGCGAACGCGGTGCGGATCTGGGCATTGCACTGGATGGCGATGCGGATCGGCTGGTGCTGGTGGATGAAGCCGGGCAGGTGATTGATGGCGACCAGATCCTGGCGCTGATCGCCCAGTCCTGGCACGCGCAAGGCCGGCTGAAGGGTGGCGCTGTTGTCGCCACCGTCATGTCCAATATGGGGCTGGAACGCTATCTGGCGGCGCGCGGCCTTGGCTTGCTCCGCACCGCGGTTGGCGACCGCTATGTGGGTGAGAGGATGCGGGAGACCGGCTGCAATCTGGGTGGCGAGCAATCGGGGCACATGATCATGCCCGATTTCGGCACCACCGGGGACGGGCTGATCGCCGCGCTGCAAGTGCTTTCCGTATTGGTGGACGAAAAGCGCCCGGCGAGTGAGGTGCTGCGCTGCTTCACGCCGCTCCCGCAGCGCCTTGTCAACGTGCGCTATGCCGGCGCCTCGCCTCTCGTGAAGCCGGTGGTGACCGAGGCCATCGCTGCCGAGGAAACCGCCCTCGGCGCACGCGGGCGCGTGTTGATCCGCGCCAGCGGCACCGAACCCGTGATCCGCGTGATGGCGGAAGCCGAGGAAGAAGCCCTGGTGGAAGGCGTGGTCGGGCGCCTGGCTGAGCTGATCCGGGCCGAGGCGCGCGCCGCGTGAAGGGCCGCGTGCTGATCATCGCCGGGTCTGACTCCGGCGGCGGGGCGGGCATTCAGGCGGACCTCAAGGCCGTAACCGCGCTTGGTGCCTTTGGCATGACGGCGATCACGGCACTGACGGCGCAGAATACGCTTGGCGTGCATGGGGTCTTGCCCGTGCCGCTCGATTTCCTGCGCCAACAGATTGCGGTGGTGCTTGATGATCTGGGGGCCGATGCGCTGAAAACCGGCATGCTGGCCGATAGCGCCACCATTGATGCGGTGTGTGATGAAATCACCGCCCGCGCCCCCGGTCTGCCCTTGGTGGCGGACCCGGTCATGGTGGCCAAGGGCGGCCACCCTTTGCTGGTGCCGGAAGCCGCCGAGACCTTGAAGCGCCGCCTGCTGCCCATCGCCGCCGTGCTGACGCCCAACCTGCCGGAGGCCGAGGCGCTTTGCGGCTTTGCCATCCAGGATGTCGGCGCCATGCATCAGGCGGCCAAGGCGCTGCTGGCGCTTGGGCCTAAAGCTGTGCTGCTGAAGGGCGGGCATTTGCCGGGTGATGAGGTGGTGGATTTGCTGGCAACCGGCGCGCGGATCGAAATCTTCCGCGACCGGCGGATTGCAACCCGCCATACCCATGGCACGGGCTGCACCTTGGCGAGTGCGGTGGCGGCGGGTCTGGCGCAGGGGCTCTCGCTCAGGGATTCCGTAATCCGCGCCCGGGCCTATGTGCGCGCGGCTATTGCAGCTGCGCCGGGTTTTGGCGCCGGCCATGGGCCGCTAAACCACGCGGTCACCTGCGATCCTGGGGTTTTGCGTTGATTTTTATCGGCTCAGGCCGGTTTTCTTCAGGATTTGTTAATCTGTTCCGGCGCAGCTTGCGCTCATGGCTATCAATATGAGTGCCACCCTCATGGCGGGGCTGTTTGGCCAACAAGGTCGAACCGCGCTGTTGCTTCCCTTCGGTAACGCTGCCCCTGCGGCCAGCGCCGGGGATGCTGTGGTCGCCTTCCGCCGCGTCACCAAAGCTGGTGAGGAGGAAAAAGGCCTCGCGCGCGAAAGGAAGGACGCCGTTACAATGACCGCCCTGGCGCAGTTCCGCCAGGCTTTGGATGCGGCGCCCAATATTGATAAGGCGCTTTCCGATCCGCGCGTCCTGAAGGTCTTGATGCCCGCCCTTGGCCTGCCGGATCAGGTGAATAGTCCGGGGCTGGTGAAACGGGCACTGCTGTCTGACCCCAGGGATCCCAAAGGGGTTGCTGCGCAGCTTGGCAGCACTTGGAAGAATGCCGCCACCACGCTCAATCTGAAGGCCACCACCACGCCCAAGACTGTTGCCTTTGAGGGGCTGACGGATAAGGAAACCACCGCGGTCGCCGGGCAATTGCGGCTTGGAGAAGCAGTGCTGACCGCGCCCGTCAGCAAGGCAGCCACGCCCAGGCTACGCGGTTTTGATGGCTTGCCGGACAAGGTGACCAGCACGCTGATTGCTCAGCTCCGCCCCGGTGAGGAATTGGTGCCCAATCGTGCGCGGCGTGAGGTTGAACAGGTCGCAACACTGGCAGCAGTCACGATCCGACAGGCCGAAGTGCCGCCCGATGAATTGCCTAGCATTGCCAAGGACGCGCTGAAGCAAATGGCGGGCTTCATCCAAAGCGGGTCCTTGGACAAGGCGCAAGGTGCCGTGGATGACGCGCTTCTTGCGCTTGATGGCGCGGGCGGGCTGACGCCTGATCAATTACGCCAAGGCCGCGTGGCGCTGATGGAAAACGGCATTGCTCTGGCTCAGATGCGCCGTGATGCTTTTGCGGTGGCCGAGCGGGTTGAAAAACTGGTGGCGCTTGATGCGCCAAGCAGCCCAGCTTGGGCGCCCGATTACAAGACCAGGCTTGATGTGTTCCAAAAGGAAGGCGCTGACAAGAATTCGAATTTTTCGCTTGAAGTGGCAGCCGCCATGGCGACACGGATGCAGAATGCCGCGCTGAATGTGGACGAGCGTGATCTGGCGAAGATTTATCTCAATAACGCCACGAACATTTTGAACTCGCGGGATGGCAAACCCACCAAAACGCCCATTGAAGGCGTGCCATCCGCGCGCATCACCCAGGCGGATGCCACGAAGCTTTTGGACAGCATGAAGAACGCCGCGCCGCCCAACGTTTCGCGCGGCCAGATTGAGGTGACTTACGCGGCGGGCGCGGCACTTAGCGCCGTCAAGCTGGCGGAAACACCGGTCTTCGGCATGCCAAGCCTTGGAAGCCAGGCCCTGAAGGATATCGCGAAGCTGATGCGGGCGGGGACTTATAACTCCGCCAGTCAGCGCGTGGATGAAGCCTTGGCCACGATTGCGGATGATACCGGCATTCCCGCATCCATGAAGCGTATTGCGAATGCCGCCTTGCTTGAAACCGGCGCCCTGATTGAACAGGTGCGGCGTAATGCGACAGGTGTTGCCGAAAAGCTTGAAAAGCTGGCCGCGCTGGATGCACCTTCAGGTGCGACCAGGTCTCGTGATTTCCTGACGAGGCTCGAGAATTTCCATAAGGACGGCATCAACGGCAATGTGAATTTCGCGCTGGAAATCTCGGCCGCCATGGCTGATCGGATGCTGGCCGGCGCCAGCAACCTTGACGAGACCTTGCAGGCTCAATCACTGGTGAACCGTTCCCGGCAAGTCCTGAATGGCCGTGATGGGCGCCCGCTTTCCAGTTTCGCCAGCACGCTGCAAACCAAGATCCTGGGTTCTGAAGCCGGCAAGATCGTAGATGCAATGAAGGCAGGCTTGCGCCTTGGCAGTCTTTCCGATCCGAAGATGCTGGAAATCCTGACCAATGGCTTCACGAAATATGAGTATCGCACCGGGCTGAGTGCCGCCAATCCCGGCATGGCCAATGCCATCTACTTCATGGAAAATGCCAAGACCGTCAAAGGGCCTTACGATATTCTCGGCAATGGTCCGATGCGCCGCGTTGTGCTCGGCGCTTTGGGGCTACCGGATCAGATCGCGATCCAGCCGGTTGAAACACAGGCACGCGCGATCACGGCCAGGCTCAAGATTGCTGATCTGCAGGACCCGGCCAAGGTCCGCGCCATTGCTGAGCGATACCTTATGGCAGAAGCCGATAAGGCGGCCGCGAATGCGGGCAGTACTTCGAATGATCCTTTTGCCACCATATCCAGCCTTTCCATCAAGGTTTGAGGTGCCTTCCCCTACAAAATATGGGGTGGCCAAGTTCGGTTTTGACGTAACGTCTCTGAAGCAAAGCCGTCGAGCCAGTATGGCTTTGGTGATTTCTTGGTGATTTTCAACCCAAGGTGGGACATGACAATCAACGCGTCATCAAGTTTGGTCTTGAGCCTTTTCACCCAATCAGGCTCGACTGCTCTGACACTGCCCTTGGCAATGCCGCCTGTGGCGGCAAGCCCGAGTGACGCTGTGATTGCCTTTCGCCGCTTGATTGTCCCCGGCGCTGAGACAAAGGGACTTGAACAGGAAGGAAAGGACCCAATCACCCTTTCGGCGATCGCA
>JADCFR010000216.1 GCA_020249415.1 Roseomonas sp.
CTGAGGTCAGGTTTCGCAGCCTTGATTTGCCCGCCAGGTGCCTTGTTCGCGTGCGGGCTGCGCGCTTTTACTGCCGCATGACAAAGCGCCTTAAATCCCATTGGTGGTGGGACCATTCCACCAAGGATTTTGCCGAAATGGATATGGCAAATCATGTGGCCATCCTGCCTGTGGCCGCCACTGAACAGCATGGGCCGCATCTGCCGGTGCGCGTGGATGCCGCGATCAATCAGGGCATCATAAATCAGGCTGTGCACCTGATGCCGGATGATCTGCCGGTGCTTGTGCTGCCGATGATGCCAATCGGCAAATCCAACGAACATCACGCTTTCCCAGGGACGCTCAGCCTGTCGCATGAAACGCTGTTTCGGCTGTGGTTCGATATCGGGGAGAGTGTGCTGCGTGCCGGCTGCCGCAAGCTGATCCTGTTCAATTCCCATGGCGGGCAGCCGCAGGTGGCGGATATTGTGGCACGTGAACTGCGCGTGCGGCATGAGATGTTTGTGGTAACCGCCACCTGGTGGAACATTACCAAGCAGGATGATCTTTTCAGCGCCATGGAGTTAAAGCATGGCATCCATGGCGGAGAAGTCGAAACCAGTGCCATGCTGCATCTGCATCGTGACTTGATCGCCATGGAGCATGCGGCCAATTTCGTGCCGCTTTCAGTCGAAATCGAAAAGGCCGGCGGCATGCTGACGCCCGAAGGCGCCGTTGGTTTTGGCTGGCAAACCCAGGATCTGGAACCCTCCGGTGCCTGTGGTGATGCCGCATCGGCTGATGCGGATCGCGGTAGCATCATTGTCCAGCGTGCGGCCAAGGCGCTGGTGCAGCTTTGCCGCGAAGTGCACGCCTATCCCATGGATCGTGTCACGCGGGAGACTCTTTACAATGCGCCCAGGCGAGGCGAATTGGGGAGTCGAAGCTGATGCGTGCCATTGTTGAACGCCTGCCCATGCGTGATCCCGCCGATATGTCGGCGCTTACGGCTGCCTTTGCTGATGGGCGCCTTGATCCCGCCAATATTGTCGCCATTCTGGGCAAGACGGAGGGCAATGGCTGCGTGAATGATTTCACGCGCGGTTACGCGACCCTCGCCATGAAGCTTGCCCTTGCCGAAGCAATGGGCATGACGCCTGCGGCGGTAGGGGCGCGCATTGCCTTGGTCATGTCGGGCGGCACCGAAGGCGGCCTCAGCCCGCATATGATTGTTTTTGCGGTTGCCAAGGATTGTGGGCCGAAGCCATCCGGCAAAAGGCTTGCGATCGGCACTGGCTTTACCCGTGATTTCAGCGCCGCGGAGATTGGCCGTAGCGCGCAAATCCAGGAAACCGCCACAACGGTGCGTGCTGCCATGCGCCGGGCAGGGATCACCGATCCGAAGGATGTGCATTACGTCCAGGTCAAGTGCCCGCTGCTGACCGCGGAACGCGCCGAAGGGCAGGATGTGGTTTGCATTGATACCTATGAATCCATGGGCTTTTCCCGTGGTGCTTCCGCGCTTGGGGTTGCGGTGGCGCTTGGTGAAATAGCGGCAGTCCAAGCTACCGATAGCGTAGTTTGCGCCGATTGGTCGCTGCATTCTGGTGTGGCAAGCACCTCCGCCGGCATTGAATTGATGCGCAATGAAATCATGGTGCTGGGCAATGCCGAAGGCTGGAGCGGTAATCTGGCCATTACCCATCGCGTGATGAAGGACGGCATTGATTCACTCGCCCTTTGGGCAGCCCTGGAGGAGCTTGGGGTGCGAGGCCATGGGCAGCTTGATGATGCGGCGCGCGGGCGCATCGGCGCAGTTCTCGCCAAGGCTGAACCACCGCATGGCAGCACCATTCGTGGTGCGCGCCACATCATGCGCGATGATAGCGACATCAATGCAACGCGCCATGCGCGCGCCTTGGTTGGTGGCGTGCTGGCCGGGGTGGTTGGTGATACGCGGCTTTTCGTCTCTGGCGGGGCTGAACATCAGGGGCCGGATGGTGGCGGACCGATTGCCGTCATTGCGCGGGTTTGACCTTAATGCTCCTGGATCCGCATGCTGGGGAAATGACGAGGGCATCATGAAGCAGCCGCCCTATCTGATCCTTGATGGTCTTTCTGCGCAATTCGGCTCAACCCTTGCTGTGGATACCGTAACGCTTGAAGTGGCCAAGGGGGAGCTTGTGGCGCTGCTCGGCCCTTCAGGTTGCGGCAAGACGACCACCTTGCGCATGGTGGCGGGCTTTGTTCCGCCGTCTGCCGGGCGGGTGCAGGTGAATGGTAAGGACATCACCAGGCTTGCCGCACATCGGCGCAATATGGGCGTTGTTTTCCAATCCTATGCGCTATTTCCGCATTTGGATATTCTGCGCAATGTCGCTTTCGGTCTGCGCATGCGTGGCATCGGGCAAGCGGAATGTCAGCGCAAGGCTGGTGCAGCGCTTGAAATGGTGGCGCTGTCGCATTTGGCCAATCGTTATCCATCGCAGCTTTCTGGTGGGCAGCAGCAGCGTGTTGCACTTGCGCGCGCGCTGGTGATTGAACCGGATGTCTTGCTGCTGGATGAGCCCCTGTCCAATCTGGATGCAAATCTGCGCGTTGAAATGCGCGGCGAAATACGGCGCTTGCAGCAGCGCCTGGCGATTACAACGCTGTTCGTCACGCATGATCAGGAAGAAGCGCTTGCCATGTCGGATCGCATTGCGGTGATGCAGCAGGGCAGGCTGGTTGAACTGGGCACGCCTCAGGCGCTTTGCGACCATCCGCAAGAAGCCTTCACCGCCTCATTTCTGGGCGCCCGTACCGTTATTCCGGGCCGCAGCCGCCATCATGTTTTTGAAGCGATGGGGTTGAGTTGTGCCGAGGCACCGGCGGATGCGACCGCCATTATCCTGCGCGCGGCGCGGCTGCGTCTTTCACAGGTGCCGAATGGCCCCTTGCAGCTTGGCGGCGTAGTCACTTCAGCCATTTACCTTGGCGATGATTATGAGGTTGAGGTGGAAACACCTGCGGGTCCGGTTCGTGTTCTGACACCTTCGGATACGCCGCCGCCATCCATTGGCAGCGCCTGCCATATCACCGCGCTGGCCGGCGGTTGCAGTTTTCTATCGTGACTGAAACCCCAATCCTTGAAAGGATCAACCAATGACAATAACGCGGAGACAAGCTGGTGGTTTGATATTGGGTGCCGCCCTTGCCGCACCTTTGCATTTCACTCGCACTGCGCATGCCCAACCCAAGGCCGGTGATGAGCTTGTGGTCGGCATTTGGGGCGGCGCGCAGGAACGCATCGTGCGCGAGCACGTCGAAAAGGCGCTTTTGGCGAAATATCCCGGCGTGAAAATCAGTTATGTGCTGGGAGGTACGCCCGAACGCCGCGCGCGCGCCTATGCCGAACGTGGCCGTCCGAGCTTCGATGTGATTTATCTGAATATCTTTGAAAGCCGCCAAGCTGTGAGGGATGGTGTGACACAAGCGCCTACCGATGCCGTGCCGCAATTTGCCAATCTGTATGATGTGGCGAAGCTTGGCGGCTATGGTGTTGCCTTCAACCCTGTCACGGTCGTTTATGACAAGCGCAAGGCATCAAAGCCAGTGACAAGCTGGCAGGATTTGTGGAACCCGGAATGGCGTGGCCGTATTGCCTGGCCATCCTATCCGGGGGCGCAGGGCACGGCCGGGTTGCTGATGGCTGCCAGGATAT
This sequence comes from Roseomonas sp., assembly GCA_020249415.1. Taxonomy (GTDB): domain Bacteria; phylum Pseudomonadota; class Alphaproteobacteria; order Acetobacterales; family Acetobacteraceae; genus Neoroseomonas. The sequence continues at coordinate 3,683 of JADCFR010000216.1, forward strand.
TTGGTGGCAGTGAAAACGCGATTGATATTGGTTTCCGCAAAATTCGGGAGTTGAAACCCTTTGCTGCCATCCAGGGCAGCCAGGATCAGCTTTTTGGCATGTTCGATCAGGGGGTGGCGGATATCTCGATTGAATTTGGCAGCTTTACGCGAAGCTATGCGGAATCGCGCAACCCCAATATCGAAATCGCCAATCCGGTTGAAGGCCAGGCGCTTGCCATGAATGTCGCCTGCATCACTGTGGGTACGCGCAACCAGAAGCTTGCGGAAGAATGGGTCAACCTGCATCTTTCAGCACCCTGCATGCTCGCTTACGCGCAGCAGATTTATTACTCGCCCACGGTGAAGAACCTCAGCATCCCGGCCGATTTGCAACCAAAACTCGTGCTTGGGCCTGATGTCGCGAAGCTGGTTGATTTCGATTGGGATGTGGTGATCCGCAATCAACCTGCCTGGACCAACCGCTTCAATCGCGAAATCGCAGGTTGATCCAATCGTGACCGGAACGCCAGCACAACGGCCATTCTTCGGCCCCATCCTGGCGTTTCCGGTCACCTTCTGGTTGCTGCTCACTTTTGCCGCGCCCTTTGCGGTGCTGACACTGCTTTCGTTGCATGAATACCCAGATCCTTTTGGGCCGGTGCTGCAAGCGCCTTCGACGGCACAGTTCACTGCCATTTTCGGCGATGAGTTCCTGGTCCGCGTCATTATCGAAACCTTGCTGCTTGGCGCGGGCGTCACTGCGCTTACCGTTCTGCTGGGTTATCCGCTGGCGCTCTGGCTTGTGCGCCTGCCTTTAAGGTGGCGCCCGCTGGCCTTTGCGGTGATCCTGATTCCCTTGCTGACCAATGTTGTTGTGCGATCGCTTGGCATTGTGTTGCTGTTGGCGCCCGATGGGCTGATCAATCAGGCGCTTGGCCTGCTGGGCATCCCGCCATTTCGACACATGCTTTACACCCATGGGGCCGTGGCGCTGGCGCTGGCGCAAGTCTTCATGCCTTTCATGGTGCTGGCCCTTTATGATGTGCTGCAAGGTACCAGCCCACGTGTGCATGAAGCCGCCGAGAGTCTTGGCGCGTCGCGCATTGTCCGGGTTTTTCTGGTGGATGTGCCGCTCTCATTGCCCGGTTTGCGGGCCGGGATCATCATCGTGTTTCTGATGGCCTCCACGGCTTATGTCTCGGCCACCCTGCTCGGCGGCAAGAAGGTTTGGACCACAGGCATGCTGGTTTGGCAGGAAGCGCTGCAAAACCTGAATGCGCCGATGGCGGCGGCACTTTCCTTGGTGATGACATTGGCGAGTACTCTTTTCGCCCTCAGCATGATCTGGATCACGCGCCGCCTCACACCCTGGCGGAGCGCCGCGCCTTCCGGCTTTCGCAGGCTGCCCGGCTGGATCATCCGGATGCTTGATCTTTTTGGCCCGGCAATTGGGAAGGTGCTCTTGGTATGCAGCCTTTTACTGCTGCTTTTGCCCTTGGTGCTGGTGGTCATTCAAAGCTTCAATGATGTGCCCCAGGCAACCGTGGCGGGCTTCCGCGCCTTTACGCTGAAATGGTATGAAAGGGTGCTGTTTGGCGGCGCCTATGCGGCAAGCTTCTGGATTTCCGTGCAGCTCGCGGCGGCGACAGCAATAGTTGCGATTTCGCTCGCATTGCCAGCGGCCTTTGCCCTGGCGCGACACCGCTTTCCCGGCCTGACAGGTCTTGCCGCCTTTTGGACCCTGCCGCTTTCCCTGCCACATGTCGCGATTGGTGTTGGCATGTTGAAGCTTTTGCAGGTTTTCACGGCCATTCCATCATTCCTTGGCATGCTGGCGGTGCATGTGGTGCTGGTACTCCCCTTCTCCATCACGCTGCTCCAAGCCTCCGTCGAACAACTCGACAAGGCGCAGGAAGATGCCGCGGCAAGCCTAGGTGCCTCTGCGCCTTGGCGGTTTTTCCTGATTGTGATGCCGGGGCTTGCACCTGGCCTTTTGGCAGCCAGCATCATGAGCTTTTTGATTTCCTTCGGTGAGGTAACGGTCACAAGCTTTCTGACCACGGCGCGCATGACAACCCTGCCGGTACGCATCTATGCCGAAGCGAGCTTCAGCCTGGAGCCGACCGTGCATGCGGTCTCAGCGATCCTGATCGTGGGAACGGTTGTATTGCTGATGATCCTCAATCGGCTTGTGCGCCTTGATCGGCTATATGCGAGATGATTACCGTGAAAGTCACAGTTATGGGAAACCCGCCATGAGCGATGAGACGAAAAACCCGGCAAAGCTGCCCCCCATTATCACGCGCCGCATTGCGGACCTTGAGACCTTCAAGATTTCCGACAAGGATACGAACTACTTCGCGATGATCGCGGACCCCATCCGGGATCAGGTGCCGTTCAGCATTTTCCTTGAAATCTTCGAGCCTGGTGGGAAGACGCCCTGGCATCGCCACGGCCATGCACATGAGATGTTTTTCGTACTGAGCGGTGAGGCGAAGTCCGTGTGCGACGGCATGGAGGTGCAAGTGAAGGCGGGTGAAAGCTTCATCGTGCGCCCCGGCCATGAGCATGAGGTGATCAATATCGGTAAGGGCAAGCTCTATTGCCTGACAGTCATGCTGCCGAATGAGGATTTTGCGGAGCTTGTGCGCAGTGGGTTTCGCGTGTCGCTGACAGCGGATGATGTTGCGAAGATTGCCGGGCGGATTGGTGGGCTGTAATACCGATTCCCACAGTTTAGTACCCATGCGCCCATTTCCGCAGCCCGATAGACATGATGCGCCATGGCTGGCTGATGAGCTTGTTCCAGGCATGACAGCAGTGATCGAAGATATCTTCGTAATGACGAAACACGCGATTGGATAGCCAATTGTCGCGCATGAATTGCCAGATGTTTTCCATCACGTTCAATGCGGGACATCTCGGCGGCAACGGCAGCAAGGTGATGTTGGTGGGCACCTTGACCGCGCCCGAGAGGTGCCATCCGGCCTGATCGAGCAGCAGCACCGCGTGCTTGCCGGGGCTGACCATCCCGCTGATTTCAGCCTAATGCAGGTTCATCGCTGCGGTGTTGTAGAAGGGCAGCACCAGGGCCGCGCCCTTGCCCTCCTGCGGGCAGACAGCGCCGAAGATATAGAGCAAGCTGTTTTTTCATTGAATCGGAATTCCCGAATCGGGTTGATTTCTGATTCAAGCCCTGTGCTGGTTTGAGGAGGCCAGCATGGGTGCGCCCCCATTCCGAAGATCCGCGTGAGCGTGCCGTTCAACGTGCCGAGGCTGGCGAGCGGATCCGCTCGATCGCTGCTGCCTTGCGGATCAGCCCATCCTGCGTCTCCAAATGGCGCAAGCGGCAGCGCGAGACTGGGGCGCTGACGCCCGGCCAGATGGGCGGCCACAAGCCGCGCACCCTGAGCGGCGAATGTGCGGATTGGCTGCGCGCGCGGATCACGGCGGGGCCTTTCACCACCCGCGGCCTGACGGCGGAGC
>JADCFR010000217.1 GCA_020249415.1 Roseomonas sp.
AGCGAGGTCAAAAAAATCCATCGCCCGCGTGATCGTCAGGTATGAATTGGCATCAAAGCGACGCACGAAGGTGGAGCCCTGATGCCGGAGGTAACTCTCCACCTCAAACACATCTTCCAGGAAGGTGAGTGCGGAAGCACCACGAAGCCGCCGCCCGAATTTCCGCGTCAGCGCCTTCTCAGACAAATAGGTGATATGTGCCACCATGCGCGCGACAGAAAGGCCCTTGGCAGGGATGATGCCCGCTTCCCAATAGCGCCCGCCGCGCCAATCGGGATCGGAATGGATGGCCGCGCGGCCCACTTCATGAAAGGCGATATTCTGCGCCGAATGATGCGCGGCGGTCGCGATGGGGGCGGCGGCATAGACCGCCTCCGGATAGGTCGCGGCCCATTCCAGCACCTGCATCCCGCCCATGGACCCGCCAATCACGGCAAGCCATCGATTGATCCCAAGCTGTTCCATCAGGCGCTTTTGCGCGCGCACCATGTCGCGAATGGTGACCGAGGGAAAATCCGTCCCCCATTGCCGGCCAAGCCCGCGCCCGGCGGCATCGGTCATTTCACTGCGCGGCCCGGTGGAGCCCATGCAGCCGCCGAGCACATTGGCGCAGACCAGAAAATAGCGATCCGTATCCAAGGGCCGGCCGGGGCCGATGATATTTTCCCACCAGCCAGGCTTGCCGGTGATGGGATGATTTTCGGCGACGTATTGATCGCCCGTCAGTGCGTGGCAGATCAGCACCGCATTGCTGGACGCCGCATTCAGCCGCCCATAGGTGCGATAGGCGACGGTAAGGGGTGCCACGACCGCGCCGCATTCCAGCGCCAGCCCATCGGGGAATTGGGCGGCCTGATGGGCAACATCGGGCAGCGGGGCGATGGTTTGGCTCATAAGGGCGCTTTTACGCTGCCCCGTCCCCCCGGCGCAACCTTCGCTTGTGTGGGAAGGGCGCTTGGCGCGCGGCGATGTGGGGGTTATTGCTTCCCGAAAGATTTGGTCCCGCATGAACGATAAACCCTCTGCCACCCAAGCTGCCGATCCGGCCCTTCAGGCGCTGCGCGCCGAGATAGATGCGCTGGATGACGCGATGCATGATCTGCTGATGCGCCGCGCTGGCGTGGTGGCGCGCATGGCCGCGAGCCGCGCCAAGGCAGGTGTGGGGTCCCCCTTGCGACCAGGGCGGGAAGCGGCGGTGCTGCGGCGCCTGCTGGCGCGGCATTCTGGCGCGCTTTCTCGTGTGGCGGTGGTGCGCATCTGGCGGCATATCTTCATGGCGCATACCGCCATTCAGGGCAGCTTCACCGCCGCCGTTGCCGCCGCGGGCGACGCGGCACAAACGCTGACGCTGGCGCGGGAGCATTTTGGCGCCGCCACGCCGCTGACGCCCTTCGCTTCCCCGGCGCAGGCTTTGGCAGCGCTCAGCGCCGGCAAGGCATCGGTCGCCGTGCTGCCAGCGCCGGCAGGCGAAGGGGAGGGCGCCTGGTGGCAAAGCCTGGAAGCGCCTCGGCTTTCCGTGGTAGCGCGCCTGCCCTTCGTCGTAGATGCGGCGCATGCGGATGCGGCGCTGGTGGTCGCGCCTTTGCCGGCGGATGCCTCGGGCGAGGATCAGAGCCTCTTGCGCCTGGAAGCCAGCGCCGAGGCATCGCGGGAAAGTTTTGTCCGCATACTGAGCGATGCCGGACTTGCAGGGCGCATCCTGAGCTTGGTGCGCCAGGAGGGGCGCAGCCTCGCGCTTGCTGAAATTGATGCCTTCATCGCCGCGGGTGATGCGCGGCTTGCCGGGCTTAATGCTGTTCTGCTGGGCGCCTATGCCGTGCCAATTGCTGGAGATGTGCCATGACCGTGATGCCGCGCCCTTCGATCCTTTCGGTGGAGCCCTATGTCGGGGGCGAATCGAAGATCCCCGGCGTCAATCGCGTGGTGAAGCTTTCATCCAATGAGGGCGCTTTCGGCCCGCCACCCGGCGCGATTGAAGCGATCCGTGCTGTCGCCAGTGAGGCGCATCGCTACCCCGATGGCGGCGTGACCGCGCTGCGGGAAGCCATTGGCGCGCGCTTTGGCCTGGATCCCGCGCGGATTGTTTGCGGCAATGGCTCCGATGAATTGCTGGCGCTGCTGATCCTTGCCTATGGCGGTGAGGGGACAGAGCTTGTGATGTCTGCCCATGGGTTCATGATGTATGACATCACCGGGCGCTGGGCCGGCTGCCGTGTGATCAAGGTGCCGGAACGCAATTTGACGGTGGATGTGGATGCCATGCTGGCCGCGGTTGGGCCGCGCACCAAGCTTGTGTGTCTGGCCAATCCGAATAACCCGACAGGGTCCATCCTGCCGCAATCCGAAATCGTCAGGCTGCGCGCGGGGCTGCGCGATGATATTCTGCTGGTGCTTGATTCCGCCTATGCCGAATATGTCACGCGGCCGGATTATGATGCGGGCGCGGCGCTGGTGGATGCGGGTGGCGGCAATACGGTGATGACGCGCACCTTCTCCAAGATCTTCGGGCTTGGTGGCATGCGGCTTGGCTGGGCCTATGCGCCGCAGGCCGTGGTGGATGTTTTGGCGCGCGTGCGCGGCCCCTTCAATGTGAATGCGGCGGCCATGGCGGCGGGCATTGCGGCGGTGCAGGAAGCGGGCTGGATCGAAAAATCCATCGCGCATAACACCGAATGGCGCGGCAAGCTGGCGGCAGCGCTGACCGCCGCCGGCGTGAAGGTCTGGCCGAGCGAAGGCAATTTCCTGCTGGCGGATTTCGGCTCGGCAGAAAAGGCCAAGGCTGCCGATGCCGCGCTGAAATCGCGCGGGCTGATCATGCGCGCCATGGGGGGCTATGGGCTGCCCGCGTGTTTGCGCATCAGCATCGGCACGGGTGAGGAATGCCAGATGGTGGCGGATGCGATTGCAGCCTTCATGGCGCAACATGGCTGAACCGCTGTTTAATCGGCTGTGCCTGGTCGGCATTGGGCTGATCGGGTCTTCCATTGCGCGGGTTGCGCAAAAGCGTGGCGATATCGCGAAGACCATCGTGGTGACCACGCGGCGGGCTGAGACACTGCAGCGCGTGCGTGAATTGGGCCTGGCGGATGTGGTGGAAGCCGATGCCGCGCGCGCCGTTGCAGGCTGCGATGGCGTGATTTTCTGCATCCCGGTTGGCGCTTATGCCGATGCCATGCGCCATATCGCGCCGCATCTGGCGCCGGGTGCGGTGCTGACCGATGTCGGTTCCACCAAGGGCAGCGTTGTGCGAGACTTGTTGCCGCTGCTACCGGCGGGCGTGCATCTGGTGCCGGCGCATCCCATGGCGGGGACCGAGCATTCCGGCCCCGATGCAGGTTTTCCGGAATTGTTCGAAGGCCGCTATTGCATCGTGACACCTCTGCCCGAGAGCGACCCGGCGGCGGTTGAAAAGGTGAAGGAGTTGTGGCGCCGCTGCGGTTCCATGATCGAAACCATGGACCCGGTGACGCATGACAAGGTTGTCGCCATTGTCAGCCACCTGCCGCATTTGATTGCCTTCACCATTTGCGGCACGGCGGATGATCTGGCGGAAGAAACCAAGGAAGCCGTGTTGAAATTCGCGGCCTCCGGTTTTCGGGATTTCACGCGCATTGCGGCATCGGATGTGGATATGTGGCGCGATGTGTTTCTGAATAATCGCGAAGCGGTGCTTGAGATGCTGTCGCGCTTTGCGGAAGACGCGCATGCCTTTGGCCGTGCCATTCGCTGGGGCGAGGCCGGGTTCATTGAAGACCGCATCAAGCGCGGGCGGAAAATCCGGCGGAGCCTGATTGAACGGAAGCAGGCGTAAGCGGCGGGGCGAAATTTCTTGACTCACGGCAATGGCAATCGGATGATCATCGAAATGGGGTAAGGCTTCCCCTGAAGATTGCTTCCATCAATCATTGCCTGGGAGGAAAACGCATGTCCGCCAAGCGTCCAAGCTGCCTCGCCGTCTTTGCCGGTGCTGCCATGTCGGCATGGCTTCTCACCTCGGTTCCGGCTGCTGCACAGCCAAGCCCTGAGGCGATTGTGGACGCCTTTGAAGCCGTGCTTGGGCCAATCCGCACCCATCGCCCAAGCCACCCCAAGGGCGTTTGCGCGGCAGGGCATTTCGTGGCGACCGCTGAAGGCACAAGGCTTTCCGTCGCACCGGTGTTTAGCGGCCAGCGCAATACGGCATTGATCCGCTTTGGTGTGGCGGGCGCCAATCCCAATGCGTCCGACACTGCGCGCGGCACGCGCGGCCTTTCCATCCGCTTTGAATCGCCCGCCGGTGATTTGTTCGAAATGGCGAATATCTCAGCGCCGGTGTTTGGTTCGCCCACGCCGCAAGCCCTGGTGGATGGGCTGCTGGCGCGCGCGAATGACCCGGCGACTGGCCGTCCCAACCCGGAACGTGCGGCGGCTTTCGCTGCCTTCGTCGCGGCCAATCCTTCGGTCGGCAATCAGGGCCGCTATCTTGCGGCGAATGCACCGCCGGCCAGCTTCGCCACCACGCCCTATTGGGGGGTGAATACCTTCATGTTTCGCGGTCAGGATGGCCAGCTGCGCCCGGCGCGCTGGGTGTTTGAACCGCGCGCCGGGGTGGAACGCCTGACAGCGGAGCAGATGCAAAGCCTGGGCAACAACTTCCTGGCTGATGAGTTGCGTCGGCGTGTCGCGACCGCGCCTGTGGAATTCGACATGGTGCTGCAATTCCCAGGGCAGGGCGATGATTTGCTGAATGCGACCATCGCCTGGCCGGATGATCGCCCGCGCGCCATTGTGGGTAGGCTTACCATTACTGAAGTTTCAGCCGGCCCCAGTGGTCCCTGTGATCCGATCAGCTTCATGATTCTGGATCAGGCGCCGGGGATTGAAATGAGCGATGATCCGGTTTTGCAGGCGCGCGCGTCATCCTATGCGGTATCGCTTTCGCGCCGGACACAATAAAAATTTTCCTGTGGCAGGCTGAGCTTCAGCCAAGATCAGCCTTAAGCACTTCGCCTGCCAGATAAAGACTGCCGGCGATCAGTACGCGGCCAGGTTTGGCGTTGGCGGCGATTTTGCCGAGCGCCTCGCCGACCGTAGGCCCGGCTTCGGCGACACCGCCACTCGCGGCGATGATATCCTCAACGCGCATCGCCAAATGCTGGCCGGGTTCGGCCACCGCATGGAGGCTGGTGGCGAAGGGCAGTAAGGGGCGGAGGAATGCCGCACTCGCCTTGCCCTGCTTCATGCCAATGACAAGATGCAAAGGCTTATCGCGCCATTGCGTGAAATGCTGCGCGAGCGCCTGCCCCGCGCCCGCATTATGCCCCCCATCAAGCCAGAGCGAAAAACCCGCTGGCAACAGCGCGGCCAAACGACCTTCCAGGCGCTGCAAGCGCGCGGGCCAAGTGGCACTGGCAATGCCGCGCGCAATCGCCGCATCGCTCAGCCAAGGGAGGCCAGCGGCGCGCAAGGCCGTGATGGCGATGCCGGCATTATCCGCCTGATGCGGGCCGATCAGGCCGGGCGGCGGCAGGCTCAGCGCGCCTGCGGCATCACGATACTGCAAGCCATTGGTGGTAGCGTCACAAAACCATTCCTGCCCGCGCCGCAGCAGCGGCGCTCCGCGTTCGGCTGCGGTGGCGCTGATCACTTCCAGCGCTTCGGCGGCTTGCGCCCCGGTGGCGCAGGGGACGCCGGCGCGCATGATGCCCGCTTTCTCCGCCGCGATCTTGCCGAGCGTATCGCCCAGGAAATCCATGTGATCCATGGAAATGGAGGTAATCGCCGAGGCCGCCGGGCGCGGTACGACATTGGTCGCATCCAAGCGCCCGCCCAAGCCCACTTCCAGCACCAGCAAATCAGCCGGCACGCGGCTGAACAGCACGAAGGCGACAGCGGTGGTGATTTCAAACACCGTGATCGGCGCGCCAGCATTCACCGCTTCCACTTCTTCAAGCGTCGCGGTCAAAGCCTCATCCGTCACATAATCGCCCGCCAGCCTGATGCGTTCATGAAACCGCACCAGATGGGGCGAGGTATAGACATGCACGCGCTGCCCCGCCGCTTCGCCAATCGCGCGCAGAAAGGCGCAGGTTGAGCCCTTGCCATTGGTGCCAGCGACGTGAATGACCGGCGGCAGGCGCCGCTCCGGATGGCCGAGTTTGGCGAGCAAAGCCTCCATCCGCCCCAGGCTCAAATCAATAAGCTTGGGATGGAGCGCGTGCAGGCGCTCCACAATCGCTTCAGCGCGGGACAAGGGAATTATGGCGCCGGTGCCGCGGCGGCTTCGGCTTCCTCATCGCTTTGCGCAAGTACCGGCTGGCGCAGCAATGAGATAACGCGCGCAAGGGTTTCGCGCATTTCGCCCCGCTTCACCACCATGTCCAGAATGCCATGTTCCAGCAGGTATTCGGCGCGCTGAAAGCCCTCGGGCAGTTTTTCGCGCACGGTCTGTTCAATCACGCGCGCGCCGGCAAAGCCGATCATCGCCCCCGGCTCGGCGATCTGGATATCGCCCAGCATGGCGAAGCTTGCGGTGACACCGCCCGTGGTTGGGTCGCACAAAACGGTGATGAAGGGCAGGCCAGCTTCCTTCACCATGCGCGTTGCAATCACCGTGCGTGGCATTTGCATGAGGCTGATGGCCCCTTCCTGCATGCGCGCCCCGCCCGAGGCGGTAAAGACAATCAGCGGCGCATCCTGCAACACGGCCAGCTTGGCGGCGGTGACAATCGCCTCACCCACGCCGGCCCCCATGGACCCGCCCATGAAGGCGAATTCAAAAGCGGCGACCACCGCACGGCTGCCATTGATAGTGCCATGCGCGACGGCCACGGCATCATCCATGCTGGTCTTGGTTTGGCTTTCGCGCAGCCGATCCGCATAGCGGCGCTGGTCGCGAAAGCGCAGCGGATCCGCCGGCGCCTTGGGCAATTCAATGCGCGAAAAGCCTGGGTCGAGTGTGGCTTCCAGCCGCTGCGCCGCGCCGAGCCGCATGTGATGCCCGCAATGGGAGCAAACGCGCAAAGCCTTTTCCAGATCCCGATGAAAAATCATC
>JADCFR010000218.1 GCA_020249415.1 Roseomonas sp.
AAGCCCACTTGATTGGCGCGACCCGGCCAAACGCCCGCCAGGGCTAAGTACCGCTGCCTTCGCCACGCTGCTGCGCCTTGCCTTACCCATCGGCGATCGCTCCGTGGCGGAAGTGATGGCAGCGCATCCCGTGCTGTATCGCGCATTGATCGAACCACTCACGGTTGCAGCGCTGAATACGCCAGGGCAGGAGGCATCATCCGCGCGGCTTGGCGTGGTGCTGCGCCGGCTGGGGCGGCCTGGCGCGGGCGCGTTGATGGTGGCGCGCGAGGGACTAGGGCCGGATTTGATTGCGCCTGCCTTGCAGACTTTGGAGCAAGCGGGGGTCAGCACCCGTTTCAGCGCGCGGTTGCGCGCCATGACGGAAGCGGAAGGGCGCATCATTGCGCTGCATTTCGGCGATGACAGCATCGCGCTGGAAGCGCGTGACCAGGTGGTGCTGGCGCTGCCTCCCTGGGAAGTCGCGCGGTTGATCCCGAAGCTGCGCGTGCCGGAACGCCATGCGCCGATTCTCAATCTGCATTTCGCGCATCAAACGGCGGGGCCGGTCCGCTTCATCGGCGTGCTGGGCGGGCTGACGCAATGGATCCTGGTGCGCCCAAGTGGTGTCAGCATCACCGTGAGTGCGGCGGATGCGGAGGTCGAGGAACAGGCCCCGGATTTGGCGCCACGCGCCTGGGCGGAAATCCGCGCCGCGGCCAAGGCGTTTGGCTTGCCTGGCGATTGGCCGGAAGCACCGCCGGCGATGCGCGCAGTGAAGGAACGCCGCGCCACGCCGCGCCATGCGGTGGGCATGCCGCCGCAACCGCCAAGGCAGGTGCATCGCAATCTGGTGCTGGCGGGCGATTGGACCTGGCCGCGCCTGCCCGCCACCATTGAAGCTGCGGTGCTTTCGGGTGAAGCCGCCGCGAAGGCTTTGCCATCATGACACCCGCTGAAGCCCTTTCTGCCCTGCGTGCCGCTGAAGCGCGGGATGGCGCGCCCAATCTCAAGCAACGGCGTGCGTTACTGGCAGCACTCGCGCGCGTGGTGATGGCGCGCTCCCATGAAATCATGGCGCTGCTGGACGCCGAATATGAAGGCCGCGCACCGATTGAGACCTTGCTCGCGGATGTGCTGCTGGTTGCCGATGCGGCGCGTTATGCGCGGCGCAATCTCTGGCACTGGATGCGCCCGCGCCGCGTGAGCGTGCCCTATCCTTTCTGGCCGGCGCGCGCGCGGGAGGAATTCGTCCCCAAAGGCGTGATTGGCATCATGGCGCCCTGGAATTACCCGATGCAATTGGCGCTGCTGCCGGCGATTGACGCCATTGCCGCCGGTAATCGTGTTTGCGTGAAACCATCGGAAGCGCTGCCGCGCACCGCGGCGCTGATCGCCGATATTCTCCGCGACGCCTGGGGCGATGATATCGCGCTTTGCGTGCAAGGCGGCGCAGAAGTTGGCGCGGATTTCGCGGCGCAAGCATGGGATCATCTGGTCTTTACCGGCAGCACCGCGACGGGGCGCAAGATCATGGCCGCCGCCGCACCGAACCTCACGCCCCTCACGCTGGAACTTGGCGGCAAATGCCCGGTGCTGGTGCTGCCGGGCGCGGACCTCAAGCGCGCCGCGCGGGATATTCTGGCGGGCAAGGCCTTCAATGCCGGACAAACCTGTGTGGCGCCGGATACGGTGCTGCTGATTGGGCATAGCGGGCAGGCTTTTATTGATGCCTGTCGGGAAACCGGGATCGGCCTGCCTGAAACCGGCGTCATCAATGCCGCCCAGCTTGCCCGGCTTCGGCGCCTGATGGCGGGCGCCAGCCTGACCCCCTTGGCCGAGGATGGGCCGGGCCGCCGCATGGCGCTGACCCTGGCCGAGGCGCCCCCCGAAGCCGCCATCTGCCATGAGGAAATTTTTGGCCCTATACTACTTATGCGCGAAGAGACTTCGCTTGAGACAGCACTCGCCTGGGTTGCAGCACACCCAGCCCCGCTGGCCATCTACCTGTTTGGCGCGACGCAGGGGGAAGAAAATCAGGTCGCGCGCATTGCGCGCGGCAGCGCTATCATCGCCGGGCGCACGGTGGAATTCGCTGGGTTTCAGGCCTTGGGCTTTGGTGGATCAGGCGAATCCGGCTTCGGGCGGCGCAATGGGCTGGCGGGGTTTCTGGAATTCTCCCATCGCCGCGCCAGCGTGCATCATGGGAATTTTTCCCTGTCCCGCTTATTCGATCAACCTCGCGGAAAAGCTGTGGAAAGGCTTAAGAATTTTCTAGCCAAATAGATTTTCTCAATCTATATACATCCTATGGTTGTTTTTCTCCCAGCTGCTCCCGTAGCAGAAACGCCTCACCTTCGGATGCGCTGCGTCGAAGGTCGCGATGCCCCGGCCATTGCGGAGATGATGACCGAAGCGATCAGCAAGCGCCTTGCCTCCTGGCCCGTGCCATTCTCCCCCCCCATGGCGGAGGAGAAGATCAACTCGGCCCGCGGCGCTGCGGCGGAAAGGCGGTCCCTGCCGCTGGTGCTGGAACGGAAATCCGATGGCGCGATTTGTGGTTGGGTCAGCCTGGTCTGCCCGCCGGGTGATGATAAGGTCGCGTTGACCACCTATTGGCTTGGCGAACGATATCAGGGCCAGGGGCTGATGCGTGAAGCGGGGCCGGTCGCGATGGAATTGGCCTTCAAGCATCTGGATATTGATTGCCTGCGGGCGGCAGTGCAGCCGGATAATGTGGCCTCACTTGCAGTTGTACGCCTGCTGGGCTTCGGGCTGCTCGGCGAAGGGCGCATCTGGTGCCCGGCGCGCGGGATTGAGGAAACCTGCCTTTGGTTCGAAAAGCCGCGCCCTGTTTTGCCGGCCTGGGCAGCAGGGGCAGCGCGCGCCAAGCGCGATCTGGTGCGGCAGGTTCCCGCCTGAAGCCAGCCGCTTCAAACGGGTGGACTGCGCAGCATGTCCAAGGTTAGGCTTGCCCTGAAGCGCTGGGTTCACCCCCAGCGTGACCAAAAACATCGGGGAGAGATTGCCATGAATGCATTGCTTTCGCGGCGCCGGGTTTTGCTGGGTGGTGCCGGCCTCATCGGCGTTAGCGCCTCAAGCGGCGCCTCCGCACAAGGCAATTGGCCGGATCGCCCAGTGCGACTTGTCGTTGGCTTCACCGCCGGTAGCGCCACCGATGTGACGGGGCGCATTTTCGCACAGAGATTTTCCGAAGCCTGGGGCCAGCCTGTTGTCGTGGAAAACGTTGCCGGCAATTCGGGGGCGATTGGCGTTGATCGCGTCGCGAAATCCGCGCCTGATGGCTATACGCTGATGTGGGCGGCCAGTGCGGCGCTCACCATTCTGCCCAGCCTGCAACGCCTGCCTTTTGACCCCATGAAGGATCTGGCACCGATCGGCATTGCCTTCGCCATGCCATCGCTGTTTGTCTCAAACCGAGACTTTCCGCCGCGCAATATCCAGGAACTTGTCGCCTATGCGCGCGCCAATCCGGGCAAGGTGTCCTATGGCACGCCAGGTGTGGGTACGCCGCAGCATATTGCGGGTGAGCTGTTCTGCCATCAGGCCGGCATCAAGATGGAACACATCCCCTATCGCGGGGCGAATATGGCGGATGTGCTGAATGGCAGCGTGCAGATCGGCATTCAGAATATCGGTGCCGTGCTGCCCATGGTGCGCGATGGGCAATTGCGCGGTCTCAGCATCACTACCCTGCAGCGCTCGACGAATGCGCCGGAGATGCCGACCATGGTTGAGCAAGGCTTCCCGGATTTTGAGGCGAGCTCCTGGTTCGGCACCATGGCGCCCGCCGGCACGCCGCAAGCGATCCTGGATAGGGTGCATGCGACATCCCAGGCCATTCTGGCCGATCCCGCGATGCGCCAGCGTTTCAACGGGCTTGGCCTTGATATCATCGCCGGCAATGGCGAGCAGATGCGCGCCACCATCGCGAGCAATATCCAAAGATGGGCCA
>JADCFR010000219.1 GCA_020249415.1 Roseomonas sp.
ATAAAGCCTATGGCGGGTCATGCTTAGCTCCCCTAGATTGCGCCATCATGCCTGAAGCAGCGCATCGCGTCGAATGGCGCCATTTGGGGCTTGGAAGGCCGCGCGCGACGCTTTACCTTTAGCGCCATGGCCAAGGACCCTTTGGTGACACTGCAAAAACTCCGCCGCCTGGAAGCCCAGGCGGAACGGCGCGCCTTGGCCGAAAAACTGGCCGCCGAGGCCGCCGCTGAGCAAGCGCTTGCCGCCGCTGAACGGGCGCTGCGGCAGGAAAGCTCAGAAGGCTTGAACCCGCAGCTTGGCGCCTTTATTCGTAAAGCGCTGGATGATCGCGCTACGGCCGAAGCAGCGCAGGAACGCGCGCGGCAGGAAACCGATCGTCAGCGGCAAATTCTGGCGGATGCGCGCGCGGCGGAACGCGTGGTCGAACAGCTTCGCGAAAACCGTGCCGCCGAGGCAGCGCGCGAAGAAGCGCGCCGCCAGCAGAACCTGATGGATGAAGCCGCGCGCAAGCCTGGCTGAAAGCCTACCGCCCCTTGAACACCGGCTTGCGTTTTTCAGCAAAAGCACGCTGCGCTTCGCGCGTATCTTCGGTGCGCGACAGCGCCGCCGTTTGCGTCTGTTCGTAACGATACCCCTCAGACAGCGGCAGATATTCCGTCAGCGTAAAGCCGCGTTTCGCCGCTTCCACCGCCAGCGGCACTTTGGAAGCGATCTCGGCGGCAATGCCATGCGCGGCTGCCAGCAATTGGTCCTGCGGCACACAGGCGGATGCGACATTCATGCGATAAAGATCCGGCCCGTAAAAACGCCGCGCGGTATAGAGCATCAAGCGCGCATTGGATTGCCCGAAATGGCGCAGCACATGGCGCACACCGCCGGCAAGGCCGACCTCGACTTCCGTCATGGACATGAAACTATCTTCGGCAACCACGATAATGTCGCAAACCAAGGCGAGTACGCAGCCCGCGCCAATGGCAGCGCCATTTACTGCGGCAATCACCGGCTTGCCGCATTCCATGACGCAATCAAAACCCGCGCGCACCAGGCGGTTATGGCGCGGAAAGGCGCCCTGCCGTGTCACATCCGGCCTGTCCTTCAAATCCGCCCCGGCCGAGAAATTCCGTCCCTCACCGGTCAGCACAATGGCGCGCACTTCGGGCATTTCGTGGAAAGTGTCGAAGATCTGCGTGATCTCATCGCGAAAGGCGCTGTTTTGCGCATTCACCGGCGGGCGCGCAATCATCACGGTGGCGACATGATCGGTGATGCTGACCTTGAAGGATTGCAGATTGGGAAAGGGGTTCATGGGCTACTCCAATTTAATATTGCCGGCGCGGACCACCTGGCCCCAGCGCGCACTGCCGTCACGAATGGCCTGGGTGAATTCCTCGGGCGTGCTGCCCACCAGCGTGCCCCCTTGCGCGGCGAAGGCCTGGCGGGTTTCAGGGTCATTGATCGCGGCGACCATGGCATTGCGCAATAGCGTGATACGCTCAGCCGGCGTGCCGGCAGGTGCCACCAGCCCATAGCTGGTATCGCTGATCATTCCGGGCAGGCCAGCTTCAACCAGGGTTGGCAGATCGGGCAGGATATCCAGCCGTTGCGGCGCGCTGATGCCTATCGGGCGTAGCGTACCGCCACGAATTTGTGACAGAACCGCCGGCACATCCGCCATCAGAATCTCAATCCGCCCGGCCACCGCATCCGTCACTGCGGGCGCCGCACCGCGATAGGGCACATGCACCACATCAATGCCGCTCAGCTGCTTCAGCAATTCCATGGACATGTGCAAGGAAGACCCAATGCCAGCCGAGCCATAGGAAAGCTTGCCCGGTTCCGCCTTGGCGCGGGCGATGAATTCGCTGAGGTCACGCACCGGCAGGTTCGGATTGACCGTCAGGATTTGCGGCACGGAAAGCACGAGGCCGATGGGCGCCAAATCACGCAAAGCATCAAAGGGCATTTGCTGCGTCAGATGCGGCTGCACCGTCAAAACACCACTACTCGCAAGACCAATCGTCAGCCCATCAGGCCGTGACCGCGCCACGGCTTCAATACCCACCAAGCCACCGCCGCCCGAGCGGTTTTCGACAATGACAGGCTTGCCGAGCCTGTCGCCCATGACACGCGAAATCAGCCGCCCGATGATATCCGCAGGGCCACCGGGCGGGAATGGTACGATCAGCTTGATGGGCTGATCCGGAAATGCTTGTGCCAGCGCTGGCAAGGGCAAGGCCATGAAAAGGCCAAGCGTATTTCTGCGAGAGAGTTTCATGACCTCAATCATCCACCACGGTGGTTGCCAAAAAGGAAGGCCGCGCGACGGCTGCCGCATGCCATGCGCTCAGCGCGGGCTTTCCCACACGCCATCGCAGCGCATCAAACCGGAAATCGAGGTAGCAAAGCGCGCAGGCAATCGCGATCTGGCCAATGTCGAAATCACCCTGTGCCAGGGCCGGTGCTTCGGCCTCCAGCGCCTGCAGCGTCGCAGCGTGTTTCAATTCAAAGCCTTCGATCATACCGGCGGAAGGTGCTGCACGTTCGCGTTCATTGCGCCACAGGATCAGCATATCCAGATAACCATTGCCGAGCGCATGGCGGCGCAGCGCCTGGAAACGCGCCGCCCCAGGCGGCGGGAAAAGCCGCGGGCGA
>JADCFR010000022.1 GCA_020249415.1 Roseomonas sp.
AATGGCGGTGATGCGCCCGCCGGCCATGGCGACGTCCGCTTCGCGCGGCGCCGCCCCGGTGCCATCCACCACAACACCGCCACGGATCACGATATCGGTCATGGGCAAGCCTCCTGTTTTCTGGCGGGTATGTTATCCAATTTCGAAGCGCCTGCCAGCCCGCGCTTCAGGACCAATGAAAGGTGGGTGGCGCGATTTGCTCAGCCTGGCGATGCGCCCAATCCTGCTTTGGCACCTTGGCGATCACGCGTTGCTGCGCCTCATGCAAATGCTCGGCCGCCTGGCGGTAATCCATCGTCAGCACCTCGCCATTTTCGACCACCTTGCGGCCATCCACAAACACGGCCTTCAAGGCGCGGTCGCCCGCCGCATAGATCAGGCTGCGAATGGGGTCATAGGCCGGGCGGATCATGGGGTGGGTGATATCCACCAGCGAGAAATCCGCCTTGCAGCCCACCGCAAGCCGGCCAATGTCATCGCGGCCCAGCGCGGTGGCGCCACCAATCGTCGCGGCATTGAACAGGTCAGTGGTGCGGAGTGTGCGCGGTGAATTGGCCTGGGTGCGCGCGATATGCGCGGCAAGCCGCATTTCATCCAGCATGTTATGCGGATAGGTATCCGTGCCGATCCCCATATTCACGCCATTTCGCATATATCGCCCCAGATCGCGAAGCGCGATACCACGCCGCGCAAAGACGGTTGGGCAATGCGCAACGGTCGTGCCGGTTTCTGCCAGCCGCTTCAGATCGGTCTCTGTATGCCAGCGCGTTGAAGGATGATCATCCAGGAAAATGCCATGGCCGATGATCGCACGTTCACCAAGCAGCCCCAATGAATCAAGCCAACCGATGGGCGTCATGCCATGCCGGCGCGTGATTTCGTGGAATTCGACCACGGATTGCGCCGCATGCACCTGCCAGGACAGTCCGCGCTTATTGGCTTCCGCCCGGCTATCCTTCAAAAGCCCAGCCGAGCAGGTATCAATCTGCGCCGGCACCACCATGCCGAATAGCCGGCCGCATTCATGCTGTTCGGCGCGTTCGACAAGACGCAGCGCTTCTTCCATCGCCTTCTCGCCGGCTTTTTCATCCCATTCATATTCCACCACATGGCCATTCTTCGTGTACCAGCGCGCAGAACGGAACATCGGCGCCACACAAACCCGCATGCCCGCTTCGGCCAGCAGATCAAGCCAGCCCGGATGCGCCATGGAAAGATCCGCAAGCGTGGTCACGCCCGAAAGCAGCAATTCGGAAAGTGCAACGCGCACGCAATGCGGCACGGCTTCCGCATCGGCGCGGAAGATCGGCATGTATTCATAGAGCGATGAATTATAAAGCCCCGGTGAGCCAACCTCATCCAGGAAACCCTTATTCATCGGCTCACTTGATGGGTGGGAATGGATATTCACCAGCCCCGGCATGATCATCAGGCCCTTGCCATCCATCACCTCATCCGCGGGGCCTTCATAATGCCGACCAACAAAGCGCAGCACGCCATCGGTAAAGGCCATATCGGCATCGGGCAGATAGGTGTGGGATTTTTCAGTCGCGTCCCAGGCGACAATAAGGTCAGCCTTGCGGATCAGGGTGGTGGGCATGGCGGCATTCTCCCGGCGGCTTAAGTGCGTCACCATAGAGTGATCAGCCCCGCCAAGTCACGCGGCGCAACGCTGGCGAGCGATCATTCCTAACGCGGAGAGATCGCCCTATCGCCGCTGGCGCTTTCCAGGATTTCGCGGAATAGCCGCGCCGGCAGCCCACCGCCCGCGACATTATCCATTGGAACGCCATCATCATTGCCAAGCCAAACCCCCATCACCAGCCCGCCGGTAATCCCGATGAACCAAGCATCGCGATATTCCTGGGTGGTACCGGTCTTGCCGATGACTGTGCGGCCCGGGATCGCCGCCGCGCGACCGGTCCCGCGCGCCACCACCGCCGCCATCATACTGCGCATTGCTTCCATATGCTCAGGCGCAAAGGCGCGCTCAGGCTCTGGCCGCGGCAAGGGCCAGGGGCGGCCTTCGGCCTGCACCTGCGCCACGCCGAAGGGCTCCACCCGAAAGCCGCCATTGGCGAAAGGCGCATAAGCCGCAACAAGGTCAAGCAACGTGACTTCGCCGGTGCCAAGCGAAATGGTCGCATCGCGCGGGAAGGGACCATTCAATCCCGCGCGCCGCGCGGCTTCCGCCACTTTGCGATGCCCGCCAGCGCGCTGCATCAGCCGTACGGCCGAGGTATTCACACTATTGGCCAAAGCCTCCTCCACGGTGATTTCACCGCGTGCGCGCCATTGCCCATTGCTTGGCGACCAACCACCAAGATTGAGCGCGGTATCGGCAACCATATCCTGCGGCCCAAGCCCCGCTTCCAGCGCCGCGAGGAAGATGAAAGGCTTGAAGGCACTGCCGGGCTGGCGCCGCGCCTGGGTCGCGCGGTTGAAGGGGCTATTGCGATAATCCTTGCCGCCCGCCATGGCGCGCACCGCACCGGTTGCGGCATCCAGCGCCACCACCGCGCCCTGATGCACCCCAGCCCGCGCGCCCGGCCCGGCCAGGATCGCGTCAATTCGCGCCTCGGCCGCCGCCTGTAAAACGGGATCAAGCGTGCTGCGCAAGACCAGATCAGCATTGCCAGGTGCGCGCCCCACCATGCCTTCCTGCACCCAATCGGCAAACCAACCGGCATCGCGTGATGGTGCGGGGGGGAAGCTTATGGCCTCAGCCGCCCGCAAGGCCTGGTTCGCTGTCAGCGCGCCGGTTTCGGTCATGGCAGTCAGCACTTCCAAGGCGCGCGCCAGCGCTGCCCCTTCATTGACGCGCGGATTGATGCGCGAGGGCGATTTGGGCAGCCCGGCCAGCACCGCCGCCTGCCCAGGTGTCAGCCGCCGTGCCGAAACTCCAAAATAAAGCCGCGCCGCCGCATCCACACCGTAAGTGCCCGCGCCGAGATAAACCCGGTTCAGATAGACCTCCAACAATTCATCCTTACTGAAGCGCTGTTCCAGCCAAAAGGCCAGCATCGCTTCCTGCGCCTTGCGCTTCAGGCTGCGTTCTGGCGTCAGGAACAGGTTTTTCGCCAATTGCTGCGTGAGGGTGGAACCGCCCTGCACCACACGGCCCGAGGTGAAATTGGCATGCACCGCGCGCAAGAGCCCGATCGGGTCTATGCCCCAATGGTCGCGAAAGCGCCGATCCTCAATGGCGATAAAGGCCGCCGGCAGATGCGCCGGCATATCGCGCAGCCTGAGCGTTTCGCCATACAAATCGCCATTGGTGGCAAGCAGCTTGCCATCGGAGGCCAGCAGCGTGGTCGAAGGCCGGCGCGTTGTCGCAAGCGCCGATTCCGGGCGTGGCAAATCCCACGCCAGAGCCAGCAAAACCACGGAAGCCGCGATCAGCCCCCAGATTGTCGCGAGGAAACCAAAGCGCAGCAGCCCGAAGCGCCGCCGCGGACGCGCCGCAGGACGTGAGGGGGGGACGGAAAGACGCGCGCCGAGAGCCTCTCTGGCCGGGCTTCGGGGGGGCGCGCCGCGACCTTGTGAGGATTTGGCCGATGCTCGGGCCATGCGTTTGCATATCACGCCGGCCCCTTGGGCGAAACAGTGATTGACTGGGCAGCGCAAGCCCCGGAACATCGGCGCGGTTTCAGGAGCGCCAGGCTTGGCAATGTCTCGCGGTATTTGGGTGATCGGCGCGGCGGTCTTCACCATTGGCTTCTCGACAACCCTCGCCATGCCGCTTTTCACCACCTATGCGGCGCGGGATGGCCAGGGCGCAGGCGGGCTTTCCGCCGCCTTCATCGCCTATGCGGCGAGTGCGATCATCTCAGCGCCGTTATTGGGCGGCATGTCGGACCGCATTGGTCGCAAGCCCTGCATTCTGGCCGCGCTGGCGCTCACGCTTTGCGGGACGATCGCGCTGATTACGACGCCGGGGCTTGCCGCGCTGGCCTTTGCGCGCGGCATGCAGGGGCTGGCGGTGGGTTTGCTGGCCGGTGGCGCCACCGCCTGGGCGGCGGAATTGGCCGAGGGGCCTGAGGCTGGGCGCCGCGCCGCGCAGGTGACCACGCTTGCCAGCGCGAGTGGCTTTGCTGCCGGCGGCATCGCCACCATGATCGTCATTGAAATCTTCGGTGGCCGCGAACCACCGCTTACTTTTTGGCTGCACATGACAGCGCTGGCGACGATTTTTGTATTGGTGTTTTTCCTGCCGGAAACCAAAACCCCTGCGCGTGTGGCGTGGCTGCGCATGCCAAGTTTTCCGCGCGGCACGCTACCGCTTTCATTGAGTATGTTGGCCGCCTGGGCGGTGACGGGCACGGTGATCACTGCCGTGCCGACCGCGCTGACCGAGGCCGGCTATCCGCGCATGGGGCCGCTTGCAGTGTGCTTCATGATCCTGGTGGGGGCCTTGGTGCAGCAATTGATGGCGCGCATCGCGGCCAAGCGGCTGGTGCTGATCGGCCTGCCGGTGCTGGTGCTGGGCGCGGGGTTGGTGATGTGGGGCACGCTGCATGCCGCGCTGGCGGCGCTGCTGCTGGGCGGGGCGCTGGTGGGCAGTGCGGCTTATGGGTTTTTGTATATTGGCGGGCTGGCGGGCGTTTCCGAAAAGGCAGGGCTCGATCGCGCCCGCGCGGCGGCGGGGGTTTTTCTGGTGGCGCATATCGGCTTTTGCATCCCGCCGCTGATGGCGGGATTTGCGATGGATGCCTTTGGCGCCGGCGCGACGCTGACGGTGTTTTGGTTATTGCTGGCGGGATTCGCGGCAAGCCTGATGTGGGCATTGCGCGAGACCGGTGAGACCAAAGCCCGTTAATGGATGCCAACGAAGTCCAAAAGCCGCCGTTTCTACCAGTTGTAGAAAGTAGTGCAATTCACTATA
>JADCFR010000220.1 GCA_020249415.1 Roseomonas sp.
AGCTTTGCGCGGACCCGGATCGCGGGCATGTCTTTACCGATCGGCTGCTCAATGCGCGCGGCATGGTGGAAACCATGTTTCTGGGTGCGGAGATCATTGCGCCCTTGCTCTGCCGCCTGATCCCGCGCGCGGAGATTGAAACCCGCGCGCGCCTGTCGCAGCTGAGCTATGCCGGCCCCGCCAAGCTGTCGCGCCTGCCGGCACGTTCCGCGATTGTCGCCTTCAGCGCGCAGGAAGTCTACGCCATTGCCGAGGCCGTGCGGCGGCGCCGCGGCGGTTGCGCTGTCGTGATGGGCAGGCTTTCGCCACGCACGCGCAATGCGCAAGTAGCACTCTATCAAAACCGGGAAGTGGATTTCCTGGTGGCGACGGATGCGATTGGCATGGGCCTCAATATGGATGTGGACCATGTCGCCCTCGCCGCGCTCAATAAATTTGATGGTCATCAGCCACGCGCGCTAACGGCACAGGAAGTCGCGCAAATCGCCGGTCGCGCGGGGCGCGGCATGCGTGATGGCACTTTCGGCACCACGGCGGAGGCGCCGACCTTGGATGATGACATCATCACCCAAATCGAAACCCATGCCTTTGAACCGCTGAAGACCTTGGCCTGGCGCAATTTCGATCTGGATTTCTCCTCGGTCGAGACCTTGCTTGATAGCCTCGGCGCACCGGCGCCGCAGCCGGGCCTCGCCAAGGGCCATGATGCGGTGGACCACATCACGCTTTCCATGCTGGTGCGCGAAGAGGAAATCCGTGGCCTCGCTGATACCGCATCGCGCGTGCGCTTGCTGTGGGAAGCCTGCCAGGTGCCGGATTTCCGCAAGCTTGCGGATGATAGCCACACGCGGCTTTGCGCGCGCATCTTCACGCATCTGGCGCGCGAAGGCCGCCTGCCGCGCGATTGGGTGGCGTCATCACTCGCGCAGCTTGGTATGGCGGAAGGTGATCTTGATACGCTGATGGCGCGGCTTTCGGCCATTCGCGTCTGGTCCTATGTCGCAGCGCGCGTCGATTGGCTGGATGATGCAGCGGGTTTGCAGGCCGATGCGCGGCGCGTTGAAGACATGGTCTCAGACGCGCTGCATGAAAGCCTGACCGCGCGCTTTGTGGACCGCCGCGCCGCGCATCTGATCCGCGCGCTTGATGAAAGTGATGAGGAATTGCTCTCCGCCGTCACCCGCCGCGGCGAAGTGGTGGTGGAAGGCCATCCGGTCGGCCATGTGAAGGGCTTCCTGTTTGAACCCGATGCGGCGGCGGTGAAGGAAGAAGAACGCCGCGTGGTGCTGCGTGCCGCACGCCGTGCGCTTGGCGCTGAAATCCCGCGCCGCGTGGCCATGCTGGAATCCGCGAAGGATGAGGCCTTCGCGCTCTCACCGCAGCACGCCGTCACCTGGGCCTATTCCCACGCGCCGAATATGCCGGCGGGGCTTGGCGATATTGCGGAAGTGGCGAAGCTGAAGCCCGGTTCCGAACCAGGCAAGCCGCTGATTGAAGTGCTGCCCTCAGAATTTCTCGATGGCGCGCAGCGTGAGCGTATTCGCGCAAGGCTCGCCACCTGGATCGAGGCTTTGGTGAAGCGCGATCTGGGCGCGATTTTCGCCGCCGAAGAAAAGGCCAGCGAGGATAATACGCTGCGCGGCCCGGCCTATCGGCTGCGGGAGGAATTGGGCCTCGCCATGGGGGCAACGGATGGCGACATCCGCCCGGACCTCCGCCAGAAACTGAAGGGCATCGGCATTCGCGCCGGGCGCTACGCGCTTTACGTGCCGGAAGCCTTGAAGCCGCGCGCCATGGCGTTGCGTGCGCAGCTTTGGTCCCTGCTGAGGGGCATTGAAACGCCGAAACTGCCCTCGGGCGGCCTGATCGCGGTGGCACCGCCCGCCGATTGGCCGCGCGGCTTTGCCGAGACCATGGGCTGGCTGCCGGCCGGCCCCGTTTTGCTGCGCCTTGATGTGGCGGAACGCATCGCCGGCGAATTGGGCCACCTGACGCGCAAATCCCCCGCACTTCTGCCGGGCGATCTGGCCAGCCGGCTTGGGATCAAGGGCGAAAACCTTGGCCCGGTGCTGGATGCCATGGGCTTCCGGCTGATCCCGGCCGAGACGCTTGATGAGAAAAACTTCGGCCCGCCCGCCCCCGCGCGCATCGGCCAGCAACGCGCGCCCCGCTTTGAACCGCGCCAGCACCAAGGCCCCCGCCGCGATGACCGGCGCCCGGACCACCGCCGCGGCCCTCGGCCAGATCAGCGCCGGCAGGAAGTGGCGCCAGGTGAAGGTGCGGCGCCCGATCAGGCACCGCCCGAACAGCAGCGCCCGGAACGCCGGCCCGATCAACGCCCGGATCGCCGCCCAAAGCCCGAAGGCGGGCAGCAACAGCAGCAGCAGCGCCAGCATTACGGCCAAAAGGGCGGCAATGACCGCCCGCGCGGCCCGCGCCCGCCGCGCGAGGATCGCGTGGCCCTGCCGCCCATGCCGCGCCCAGATAGCCCCTTCGCGGTGCTCGCTGCTTTGAAGCTCAAGAAGGATTGAACCGGGCGCCGTGGCGGCCGAGGCGGAAGGGCGGGATTACCAGCGGCTGGATGCCTGGCTCTGGTGCGCGCGCTTTCGCAAGACCCGGGCGGAATGTGCGCGACAGGTGGAAAAGGGCGTGGTGCGGATCAATCGCCAACCGACCGACAAGGCCCATGCCAAGCTTCGACCCGGTGATGTGCTGACGCTGTCCGTTGGGCAGGGCGCTGCGGGGCGGATCATCCTATGGCGCGTCTTGGCCCTGGCCGAGCGGCGCGGCCCAGCCTCAGAAGCGCAGACGCTTTATGAGGTTCTTGCGTGAAACAAACCAGCCATGCGTTACGCCACCTTGTCTAATTTCCTGTCTGCCGCCATTTTGGGGTCGGTTTTGGACAGGCTCAGCCCCGGAGAATCGCGCCAGTGACCTATGTCGTCACCGAAAATTGCATCAACTGCAAATACATGGATTGCGTGGAGGTCTGTCCGGTGGACTGCTTCTATGTCGGCGAAAACATGCTGGTGATCCATCCGGATGAATGCATTGATTGCGGCGTCTGCGAACCGGAATGCCCCGCCGAGGCCATCCTGCCCGATAGCGACGACAAGGCGACCCCCTGGGTGGAGTTGAACCGGGATTACGCTCAGCAATGGCCCAATATCACCCGCAAGGGCGAAGCGCCGGCAGATGCGGATGATTGGAAGGGCAAGCCCGATAAGAAGGCTTTGCTCAGCCCCAATCCCGGTAAGCCCTGAGCAGTTTCCGCCAAAATCCGGCAAATATCTGACCCCATTGGTCATGAATTCGCGCCCGATGACTTATCGGGCGGATGACCCGAAGCGTTTTTTGTGTTAACAAGGAGTTTCGTCATTTCTTGCGCTGGTTCCGCCCAGCTATTCGCCGGGGGTGATGGTCTGCATTCTCAACCGGGTCGCGCTGACCCGGCTTATGCTTTGGGAGTCCTGTTTTCATGACACGCAAGCCAGTGTCCAAGGCGTCTGCCAAAGGCCGCGCCAAGCCGGCCCGTGCCTCGGCCAAGAAGCCGACCAGCAAGGCGAAATCGGCGGCCAAGCCGGCTGCCAAGAAATCCTCCGTCAAGGCAAAGGCGACCACGAAGCCCAAACAGAAGGTGGCGCCCAAGCCTGTGAAGAAGCCTGTCGCGAAAAGCGGTGCGAAGCCTGCGGCAAAGCCGGCCCCCAAGCCTGCCAGCAAGCCAGCCGCGAAGCCGGCCCCCAAGGCCGCCGCAAAGCCTGCGCCCAAGCCGGTCGCAAAGCCCGCTGCCAAGCCTGCGCCCAAAGCCGCCGCAAAGCCTGCTGCCTCGGCGGCTGCCAAGCCAAAGACG
>JADCFR010000221.1 GCA_020249415.1 Roseomonas sp.
CATCTTCGATGGTGATGAAAATCACGCCCTTGGCGGAACCGGGGCGCTGGCGCATCAGCACAAGCCCTGCAAGACGCAACAACCGGCCCGATGGCCATGTCTGCAAATCGCGTGTGTCGCGGAGCCCCTCGGTGCGCAATTCTGCGCGCAACAGCGCCAAGGGATGCCGCCCAAGCGTCAGGCCAAGGGCCGCGTAATCATGCACAATATGCTCGCCCTCATGTTCCACCGGCAATGCGGGTTTCGCTTCGGGCAGGATGGGCGCTTCCTCGGCCAGGGCGGCATCCACGCCATCGCGCACCGCGAAAAGCGGCAAATCACGCGGCGTGCCCCGCGCCCCGCGCGCGGCCCAGGCAGCATCGCGGCGGAGCACGCCGGGAAAGGCATTGGCGGCGGCAAGTGCACTTAGCGCGCCTTGAGAAAGCCGCGCGCGCCAGGCCAAATCCTCCACACTCACGAAGGGCGCACCATTACGCGCGGCGCGGGCGGCAAGCAGCGCTTCTGCATCACGTTGCGCCAGCCCGGCGACCAAACGCAGCCCCAAGCGCAGCGCCAGGCCGCCCGCGCTTTCGGGCGCTTCTTCCAGGCTGCTATCCCAATCGCTGGCATTCACATCCACCGCGCGCATAACCACGCCATGGTCCCGCGCATCGCGCATGATTTGCGCCGGCGCGTAAAACCCCATGGGCTGGCTGTTGAGCAAAGCACAGGCAAAGGCCGCCGGGTGATGGCACTTCAACCAGGCCGAGGCATAGACCAAATGCGCGAAGCTCGCCGCATGGCTTTCGGGAAAACCATAGCTGCCAAAGCCTTCGATTTGCGCAAAGACACGCTCCGCCAATTCCTGCGCGTAACCCCGGCGTGTCATGCCGGCCACCAGCTTGTCCTTGTGGCGCGTGACCAGCCCCTGTTGGCGAAAGGTTGCCATGGCGCGGCGCAATTGATCGGCTTCTTCCGGCGTGAAGCCGGCAGCGACAATCGCAAGCCGCATCGCCTGTTCCTGAAATAGCGGTACGCCAAGCGTGCGCCCCAGCACCTGGCGCAATTCATCCGCCGGGCCAAAGGCAGGATCGGGGGCGGGGTATTCCACCGCTTCCAAGCCCTGACGCCGGCGCAAATAAGGATGCACCATATCGCCCTGAATGGGACCCGGGCGCACAATCGCCACCTGCACCACCAGATCATAAAAGGCGCGCGGCTTGAGGCGCGGCAGCATATTCATCTGCGCGCGGCTTTCCACCTGAAACACGCCAACGGAATCCGCGCGTCGCAGCATGGCATAGGTTTCCGCACAATCGCGCGGCAGGTTTGCCAGGTTCAAGGCAAGGCGCCGATGCCGCCCCAACAGATCAAAACTGCGCCGGAGGCAAGACAGCATACCAAGCCCCAGCACATCCACCTTCATGATGCCGAGTGCATCAATATCATCCTTGTCCCATTCCAAGACGGTGCGGTCTTCCATTGCCGCCTGCGTCACCACCGCCAATTCCGTGAGCTTGCCGCGCGTGATGACAAAGCCACCGACATGGGTCGCGGTATGGCGCGGGAAATCCTGCAATTCCTCAGCCAGATCGAGCGTCATCGCCAAACGCGGATCGCTGATGTCAAAGCCTTCATCCTGCGCCAATTCGGCGAGGCTCATCTCCCGCCCCGGCCCCCAGCCGGCCTTGGCGAGGCGCGCGGTGATATCCTCGCTCAACCCCATCGCCTTGCCCACTTCGCGAATGGCGCTGCGCGGGCGATAGCGGATCAAGGTCGCGCAAATCGCCGCGCGGTCGCGACCATAGCGTTCGTAAAGATGCTGGATCACTTCTTCCCGACGTTCATGTTCGAAATCAATGTCGATATCGGGCGGTTCGCCGCGACTGGCCGAGACAAAACGTTCAAACAGCAGATCATGTTTTTCGGGATCAACGGCGGTGATGCCCAGCACATAGCAAACCGTGGAATTCGCCGCCGAACCGCGCCCCTGGCACAAAATGCCGCGCGCGCGGGCGAAGCGCATAATCTCATGCACGGTCAGGAAATAAGGCGCATAGCCAAGATCATTGATCAGCTTCATTTCATGCGCGATGCGCGTTGTAATGGCGTCCGGCACCTGCACCGGCCAGCGCGCGGCGACAGCTTCGGCCACACGCGCTTCCAGGCTTTGCTGTGCGCTCAGGCCCGGGTCCAGCACCTCATCGGGGTATTCGTAGCGCAAATGATCGAGCGAAAAGCCGCGCGTTGTCGCCAGCACATCAAGGCTGGCCTGCAAGGCATCCGGGTAGCGCGCGAAAAGCCGCGCCATTTCGGCGGGTGATTTCAAATGGCGTTCGGCATTGGGCTCAGCCGCCTGGCCCAAGGCTTCCACGGTGCAGCGCAGGCGAATGGCGCTCAGCACATCCGCCAAGCGTCGCCGCAATGGCACATGATACCGCACATTGTTGGTGGCGAGCAGTCGCGCGCCACTTGCTTCCGCCAGCGCCGCGTGGCGCGCAAGCACCGCTGCATCATCGCCCAGTAACGGGCAGGCAACGGCAATCAGCGGCGGCAGGGCAAGGCGCAACCCGCCCAGGCGGCGCAAGGCGGCGGGCGCAATGGGCGGGATGGCGGCCAGCGCCATGCCCTCGGCCGCGTCGCACAGCATGGCGAAACCCAGTTTGCATTCGCCCTTGGGCGCGGCCATGCGCCCGGCGGAGAGCAGCGCCGTCAGCCGGCCATAGGCCGCGCGATCCGCGGGCCAGGCCAGCCATTCCGCGCCATCTTCCAAGCGCAACCGACACCCCGGCGCGAAGGCAAGCCCCGCCGCCTTGGCCGCGCCATGCGCACGCACCACGCCAGCAAGCCCATTGGTATCGCAAAGCCCGAACCCCGCATGGCCCAGCGCCGCCGCCTGTTCGACCAATTCCTCGGGGTGCGAGGCGCCATCCAGGAGGAGAAATTGGATCGCGCCGCCACTTCCGCATAGCCGGGTGCGGTCATGGCAAATCGCCCTGTACCACCCAGCGCCCATCGGCATGGCAAAGCCAGAGCCTTTCACCGGAAGCGAGTTGCACCCGGTGATAATCCCGCGCCGGCGGTAGCGCGCCGCCATGCCACCATTCCGCTTCCAGACGCAGCGGCCCCTCGGCGCGGGTCAGCGCGTAATGCCGCCCGCGCCAGCGGAGCGCAGCGGGCGCGCCTTCGGCAAAGGCTGTGACTTGCACCGCTTCCGGCCGGCGACGCAGCAGCACCGGCGCGGCGCGCGCGCCCCAGCCGGGCGGGGTGGGGCTGGGTGCCTCATGCGGGGCGGCGGCGCGCCATTGCTTCTCTGGCCAATGGCTCGGCAGCGGTGCGGGGCGGGCCAGGCGCAGCCTTTGGCCGAGCCGGTCCAGCAATTGCGCCAAAACCCCATCCGGGCGCGGCGCGGCCCCCATGGGCAGGGCGCCCTGCCCTTCCGCGCCCATGGGGTCGGTCGCCAGGGCGTGCAGGGTGAAGCGCTCAAAGCCGAGTTCCGGCGCCAGGCTGGCGAGGGACTCAGCGAAAAGCCGCGCCAGATGCGCGGGGTCGCGGTTGGGCGCGCCGGTGCCGATCATCAGGCGCTGTTCCGTACCATCCACGCGCCAGGCCGCCAGGCACAGCCGCCGCGCACCAAGCCCGGCGCGCCCCAGCCGCGCACAGAGCGCTGCCAGTAGCCGATCCAGCAAGGCGGCAATCGCCTCGGCAGTCAGGATCGGTTCCGGCAGGGCGCGGGTCACTGCCAGATCAGGCGGCGCGGCGACGGGGGTGATGGGCGGCGCGCGGCGGCCCGTGGCGGCATCCAAAGCATCCAACAAGGGCGCGCCAAAGCGCCGGGCGAGCGGCGCGCGGGGCTGGCGCAGCACATCACCAATCAGCCTCAGCCCAAGCCGGCCGAGGTCTTCCACCATGGCGTCGGGCAGGCGCAGCGCGGGGCCAAGCGGCAGGGGCGCCACGGCCTTTTCTTCAGCCCCTGGCGCGATGATCGGCGCATCCCGCCGCACCCGCGCGAGCGCCATGGCAGAAGCCGCTGCGCTGGCGATGGCGCCTTGGGCCGTGAGCCCAGCCTCGGCCAGCTTGGCGATAAGGCACGCGAGCAAAGCGGCCTCACCGCCGAACAAATGATCGCAGCCGGTAATATCCAGCAGCAGCCCATCGGGCGGCAGGGCAGCACTGATCGGGGTGAAGCGCTGCGCCCAAATGGCGAGGTCACGGAGCCCCGCAGCGCTGGCTTCCGGCATGGCGGGAAGCACGAGCAAATCGGGCAGCATCGCCTCGGCATCGGCCAGCGCCTGGCCTGGCTCCAGCCCCGCCGCCGCGGCCTGGTGATCCAGC
>JADCFR010000222.1 GCA_020249415.1 Roseomonas sp.
CAACGCTGAAAGTCGCGGCATCCGCACCCGGCGGCAGCACAACGGGGGTCACGGAAAGCCCGTATTTGCGCGCGAAATCCAGATCGCGCTGATCATGCGCGGGGCAGCCGAAAATCGCACCCGTGCCATATTCCATCAGGACGAAATTCGCGATCCAGACGGGGTAATCGCGCCCATTGAAGGGGTGCTTGACGCGAAAGCCCGTATCAAAGCCGCGCTTTTCCGCCTGTTCGATGGCGGCTTCCGATGTGCCCATGCGGCGGCATTCGGCGATGAATTCTGCCGCCTTGGCATTACGCGCGCCAGCCGCAGCGGCGAGCGGGTGTTCAGCCGCCACCGCTAAGAACGACATGCCGAACAGCGTATCCGGCCTAGTCGTGAAAACCTCAATTTCGTCGATATGCGCCTGCGGCGCGCCGGCCTGATTCAGACCCTCGGGCAAAGCCCTCGGATCATCAGGACGGCTGCCCATCACCGCCTCCGTCAGCTTGAACCGTACTTTCGCCCCTTCGCTCCGCCCGATCCAGTTGGACTGCATCAGCTTCACGCGTTCCGGCCAGCGATCCAGCCCGCCCAAAGCGTCCAGCAGATCAGGCGCGAATTTCGTGATGCTCAAAAACCATTGGCTGAGTTGCTTTTTCTCAACCAAAGCGCCAGAGCGCCAGCCCCGGCCATCAATCACCTGTTCATTGGCGAGCACGGTGCCATCCACCGGGTCCCAATTCACCCAGGATTCCTTGCGCTCCACCAGGCCCGCGCGCCAGAAATCCAGGAGCAATTTCTGTTGCCGACCGTAATATTCCACATCGCAGGTCGCGAATTCCCGCGCCCAATCAAGTGACAGCCCCATGCGCTGCAATTCCGCGCGCATATTGGCGATATTGTCATAGGTCCATTTGGCCGGGTGGATGCCGCGCTCCCGCGACGCGTTTTCCGCCGGCAGGCCAAACGCATCCCACCCCATGGGGTGCATCACCAAATGCCCGCGCGCGCGCTTGTAGCGCGCCACCACATCACCGAGCGTATAATTGCGCACATGCCCCATATGGATCTTGCCGCTGGGGTAGGGGAACATCTCAAGCACATAGTATTTCCGCGCGCCTTCAGGCGGCACATCGGGCACCACAAAACAGGCGCGATCCTGCCAAGCCTGCTGCCAGCGCGGCTCGGCACGAGAGAAATCATAACGCGGCGCGGTTTTCTCAGCCGCTGCTGGGGCAGTGTTCATGTGGAGCGAAAGCCAATGCGTAAATGGGGACTGCGACCTGATTAGAACATAAAACGCGCTGGGGAAATCGGCCCCGACCTTCCCGCCTGGGTCCGGCCATGGCATGAAGCGCCCATGCCCTACCTTGTCATGTTCCTGGTCCTCAGCCTTCTGACGCTGCTTGCCACCTGTTTCATGCTATGAAGCGGCGCTTCCTGGCAGGTCTGGCGCTTTTCGCGCTGGCGGCCTGCGGCGATCTGCCGCAGCCCTTCCGTGGCAATCCGGGTGGCATGGCCGGCCGACTGGTGGTGCCGCCACCCTTTCGCCTGGCGGTCCCGCCGCCCGAAGCCGCGATGCTCAGCGCCACCGAATCGGAGGCCTTCGCCCGCGCCATTGCCCAGGCCCTGCTGAAGCGCGAAGTGCCGGCAGTGGCGGATGCGCCCATGCCGCTCGATTGGCGCCTTGCTGTGGATATGCGCCTTGAAGGCAACCGCGTGGTGCCGCGCTATGCCCTGTTCGACCCCGATGGCGCCCCGCAAGGGGTGGCCGAGGGCAGCGCCATCCCAGCGCGCGATTGGGCGCGCCCGAATGCCGCGCTGCTGGCCGATGTCGCCAATGATGCGTCCCGTCGCGCGGCGGAGTTGCTGCTCCGGGCGGAAGCAGCGCGGAAATCCACCAACCCGGCCGCGCTTGCCGCCGCAGGCCCGCCGCGCGTCTATCTGCTGCCGGTGCGCGGTGCCCCCGGTGACGGCAATGATAGCCTGACCGCGCGCATGCGCGATTCCTTGGGCGATTACGGCATTCTGGCGCAGGAAGTGGCGGATGGTGCGGGCTTCGCCGCGGATGGGCGTGTCAATGTCGTACCAGTGGGGCGGGGTATGCAAAGGGTGGAAATCCTATGGATTATCTCCCGCCGAGATGGGCAGGAATTGGGCCGCGTGCTGCAGATGAATGAAATCCCATCCGGGCTTTTGGACCGGCATTGGGGCGATATCGCCTTTGCGGCGGCGGCCGAGGCCGCTGGCGGCGTGCAGCGCGTGATCGAAAACGCCGGTGGCATGCCAAAGCGCGAGGGCGCTCCCGGCCAGGAGGGGCAACCCAATGCGGCACCGGGCGGGCTCGCCCTGCCGCCGCGCGCGGCGGAACTGCCCCGGCCCGAGCCAGCGCGATGACACGCCCGCGCATCCTGCTACTGGGGGCGGGGGGGCATGGCAAGGCGATGGCTGATCTGGTGCTGGCAGGTGGCGCTTATGGTGTGGCGGGCTTTGTGGATGCCGCCCCCAAATCCAGCCAGGTGCTTGGCCTGCCGGTGCTGGGTGATGAAAGCCTGCTCGGCGCCCTGGTGACCCAGGGCATTGGGCTGGGCCATCCATCCATTGGGCATAACGCCCAACGCCTTGCCGCTGCGGGTCGCCTCCGCGCTGCCGGCTTTGCCCTGCCAAGCCTGGTCCACCCATCGGCGCTCATTGGCCATGCTGCGCGGCTGGGCGATGGCGCGGCCATCCTCGCCCGCGCCGTGATCGGGCCCGAGGCGGAGATCGGCCCGCTCGTGCTGATCAATACCGGCGCGATTGTGGAACATGATTGCATGGTGGCCGAGGCCGCGCATATCGGCCCTGGCGCGGTGCTGGCAGGCGGTGTGCGCATTGGCGCGGGCGCCTTGATTGGCGCGGGCGCGGTAGTGCGGCCCGGTATCTCCATTGGGGCAGGCGCGGTGGTTGCCGCCGGTGCGGCGGTGGTCGAAGATATTCCCCCCGGCGCGCGGGTGGCCGGCGTACCGGCCAGGCCGATTTAGTAGCGGCGCAGCGCGGCGCCCCTCCCCCAAAACGGCTATGGCGCGATCCGCCGAAATGGATCAGGTTATGGCACCAATCAAGCAAAGCCGGAGGAAGCCCGCATGACCTATCCCAATGTCCAATTGCACGTGAATGGCGAATGGCGCGCCGCGCGCAGTGGCAAGACCATCAATGTGCTGAACCCGGCCAATGAGGAAGTGATCGGCACCGTCGCCCATGCCGAAAAGCCCGATCTGGATGAGGCGCTGGCCGCCGCCGAGAAAGGCTTTGCGGTTTGGAAGAAGGTCTCGGCCTATGAACGCGCAAAACTGATGCGCAAGGCCGCTGACCTGGTGCGCGCCCGCGCTGATGAGATTGCGCGGCTGATGACGCTGGAACAGGGCAAGCCGCTTGGTGAATCCAAGATGGAAATCATGGCCGCCGCCGACATCATTGACTGGTTCGCCGAAGAAGCCCGCCGCGCCTATGGCCGCGTGGTGCCCGCGCGCGCCGAGGGGATTTATCAGCTTGTGGTGAAGGAACCGGTCGGCCCCGTTGCCGCCTTCACGCCGTGGAATTTCCCGATCAATCAGGTGGTGCGGAAACTCTCTGCCGCTGTTGCCACCGGCTGTTCCATTATTGTGAAGGCGCCGGAAGAAACGCCCGCTTCGCCCGCCGAACTCATTCGCGCCTTCATTGATGCCGGGCTGCCGGCAGGTGTCGCCAATCTGGTCTATGGCGTGCCGGCGGAGATTTCATCCTACCTGATCGCGCATCCGATCATCCGCAAAGTGACTTTCACCGGCTCCACCCCGGTCGGCAAGCAACTTGCCGCTTTGGCTGGCCAGCACATGAAGCGCGTCACAATGGAATTGGGCGGCCATGCGCCGGCCATTGTCTTCAATGATGCTGATCTGGATCTGGCGGCCAAGACCCTTGCCTTCGCCAAATTCCGCAATGCCGGGCAGGTCTGCGTCAGTCCAACCCGCTTCCTGGTGCAGGAAGAATTATATGATGGCTTCGTCGAAAAATTCGTGGCCCACGCCAAGACCCTGAAGGTCGGCGATGGGCTTGCCGCCGATACCAATATGGGCCCGCTCGCGCATGATCGCCGCGTGCCATGGGTCGAGATGATGGTGCAGGATGCGCAATCCAAGGGCGGCAAGGTGCATACCGGCGGCAAGCGCATCGGCAACAAAGGCTATTTCTATGAGCCCACCGTGATGACCGATGTGCCCAAGGATGCGCGGGCGATGAATGAGGAACCCTTCGGCCCCATGGCCATGATCTCCCGCTTCAAGGATTTGGATGAGGTGGTGGAAGAAGCCAATCGCCTGCCCTATGGCCTGGCTTCCTATGCCTTCACGCGTTCGGCAAAAACCGCGAATGCGGTCGCGGCGCGTGTGGAAAGCGGCATGATGACGATCAATCATCTGGGCCTTGCTTTGCCGGAAGTTCCCTTCGGCGGCATCAAGGATTCCGGCTATGGCTCGGAAGGCGGGCTGGAGGCGATTGAGGCTTACCTCAACACCAAATTCGTCTCCCAGGCTGGTTTGTGACATTGCAGGCCGGTCAGGTTTTTCCTGACCGGCCTTGCATCATGCGTGGGGCGCCGTGGCGCTGACCGAAACCCATTGGCGAAGCCTGTTCCAGGAGCGTGACTTTCGCAGGCTCTGGATGGTGGGGTTTTCCATTTTTGTCGTGCGCTGGCTGGAGATGCTGGCGGTGGGTGTTTTCGCCTATAACGCGACGGGTTCCGCCTTCATCGTCGCCATGCTGACCATGCTGCGCCTTCTGCCCATGGGCTTGTTCGGCGCTTTTCTTGGTGCAGCAGCCGAGAGGATGGATCTGCGCCGCGCGCAAATCCTGATCCTGGTGATGCAAATCCTGGCATCTTCGGTGATTGCCGCGCTGGCGCTGCTGGAGTTGATTGCGGTGTGGCATTTGGCCGTAGCCGCCTTCATCAATGGTGTGGGCTGGGCGGCAGACAATCCCGTCCGCCGCGCGATGATCGGCACGGTGGTGGGGCCGGCGCGCATGGCCGCCGCCATGTCCATTGATGTCGGCACCAGCAATGCCAGCCGCATGCTGGGGCCAACACTTGGTGGTGTGCTGCTGGCGCTGCTGGGGCTTGATGGCACTTTCGTGCTGGCCACTTTGCTTTATCTGCCGGCCCTGATCGCGGCCCTACTGCTGCCGCCAACGCCGCGCGCCGCGGGAAGCCGCCCCGAACCCGTGCTGACCCGCATCGCCGAGGGCCTCGCCGCCGTACGCGCCGATCCACGCCTCAGTGGCACGCTGGTGATCACGCTGATCTTCAACCTGTTTGGCTGGCCCTTCACCAGCATGATCCCGGTCATCGGCAAGGATCAATTGGCGCTGGGGCCTGAGGGGGTTGGTGTGCTCGCCAGCATGGATGGTGTGGGCGCGCTGGTGGGGGCGGTGCTTATTACGCTCTTTATCGGCCCGGCGCTGTATCGGCGCTGCTATATTGGCGGGCTTACCATGTATCTTTGCATGGTGATCGCCTTCGCGCTGATCCCGAACCCATGGTTTGCGGGGCTGGCACTGATCCTGGTGGGCATTGGTGGTTCGGGCTTTGGCATCATGCAGCCCACGCTGATTTATCTGGCGACACCGGTAGCCCTGCGCAGCCGTGTGCTTGGCCTGCTCTCCGTTTGCATCGGCATGGGGCCGATTGGCTTTATCGGCCTTGGCATTGCCGCCGAATTTCTGGGTGCGCCAATGGCGACCGCGCTGATGGCAGGCTGCGGGTTGGTGGCGCTGGCCGCGACGCATCGCTATTGGAAACATATCTCCGGCGGATGAAGGATAATCAGCATGGACGCCTTGCATGTTTCAGCTTCTGCCCTGGCCGCCTGCCTGAAGGCGAGGCGCCAGCGCATCGCAGTCGCAGAATCCTCAACCGGCGGGCTGATTGCAGCGGCCTTGTTGGCTGAGCCAGGCGCCTCGGCCTATTTCCTTGGCGGTGGCGTGATCTATACCGCGCAAGCGCGTGAGGCGCTGCTCGGCATCACACCCGCTGATATGGCCGGCATGCGTTCCGCGAGTGAATCCTATGCCCTGCTGCTCGCGCGGCGCGTGCGCGAAAAACATGGTGCGGATTGGGGATTGGCGGAGACCGGCGCCGCCGGCCCCACCGGTAA
>JADCFR010000223.1 GCA_020249415.1 Roseomonas sp.
CGATCATATTGCGGCGGCGTCGGCACAGCCTCCGTGCGGCCAAGCTCAGCCGCCGCATGCAAGGGCCAATAGGGGTCGCGCAGCAGCACACGCGCCAGATAGATCCAATCTGCATGGCCTTCATCCAGAATGGCCTGCGCCTGCTTCGCTTCCGTGATCAGACCAACCGCGGCGGTGATGATGCCAGCACCCTTTTTCACCGCCGCCGCACCGGGCACCTGATAGCCAGGCCCAAGCGGGATTTGTTGGCGCGGATCATTGCCGCCGGACGACACATCCATGAAATCCACGCCAAGCGCCTTGAAGCGCCGCGACAGTTCCACGGTTTCTTCCGTGGTCCAGCCGCCCGCGACCCAATCCGTATGCGAAACACGCACACCCAGCACGGCATCGGATGGCATGGCAGCGCGCATGGCGGCAGCGATTTCAAGCGGCAGCCGCGCGCGGCCTTCAAAATCCCCACCCCAACGGTCATTGCGCTTATTGGTCAGCGGGCTCAGGAATTGATGCAGCAAATAGCCATGCGCGGCATGCAGTTCGATCAGCCGATAGCCCGCCTTGATGGAACGCCTGGTGGCGGCGACGAAGGCTTCGATGGACGCAGCAATATCGGCTTCCGTCATGGCGCGCGGCGGGATGAAATCGCCAAAGGCCTCGGCCGAGGGACCCAGGGTTTCCCAGGAAGGCTCGGCCGGGCCTGGCAGCCAGGCCTGCTTGCGGGATGCCTTGCGCCCGGCATGGGCCAATTGAATGGCTGGCACCGTGCCAAGCGCGGCAAGGGCCGATGCCAATTGCGTGTGGCTTGCCAGATGCGCGTCGGACCAAATGCCGACATCGCCGGGGCTGATCCGCCCTTCCGCGGTCACGGCGGTGGCTTCCACCATCACCATGCCAGCGCCCCCGGCAGCGCGCGCGCCCAGATGCACCAAATGCCATTCGGTTGGAATGCCATCATCATGGCAGGAATACTGGCACATGGGTGCGACGCCGATGCGATTGGAAAAAGTAACGCCGCGCAGCGTCAGCGGTGAAAACAGATCAGTCACGGGCGGGAAGCCTCCGGGTTGGGCGAAGTGGTCCAGGGCGGCAGTCGCCCCAAGCGGTTTTCGAATATGGCGAACCATTGCGGCGCGCCAGGGGGGGCGGGCAGCAAAATGCCGCGCCGGTCGGTGGGGAAGCGGGCCTTGGTCACCGCATCGCGGATATTGCCGCCAATGGCTTCCACCATGCCGTGATGGTTGCGGATGACAATATCGCAATGCATGGGCCGAAACCGCCCCTGATCCCCGGCGCGGTCCTGCCAATGGGCCAGCGGCGCGCGTGACCTATCGGCGCAGAGCAAATCCCCCGGTGCCGCAACACGATCCTGCACGCGATGCGGGATGAAGGGCGCCTCGCGCGGAAATTCCCGCGCATCGGCGATCATGCCATCAATGCTGGTGCCATGCGCGGCAGAGGGCGGGAATTCCCGCGCATCAATCCCGGCGCTGCGCATGACAAAGGAAATGAAGGCGGCGGACCAGGCATCCTGCTGCCATTGTCCTTCATAGCCCGCGCGGAAAAGCGCGCGATTGCGCGTGATGATGCCTCGGCCTTCCGGCACGGCCTGCCAATAGGCTTGCAGGCGCGGAAAGCCGGTGGGGTCCGATTCCTGCGCTGGCCCCGGCCGCCGGTCTGACACTTGCCGCCCCCATTCTTCCCATTCCGCGATGGCGATGCGGAGCATTCTCTCCCGCGCCAGTGGCGGGTAGGAAAGCGGTGGTTCCTTGGGCGCTGGCGGCGCGACCGCGCAGGCCGAGAGCAACACCGTCAGCAGCAATGCCAGATAAAGCCTTGTGTTTGCCATGCCCGCCTTCACGCCTTGTCCAGCGAAGCAAAGGCTTCCTGCGCGATATTCAGCGCCTTCAGCATGAAGGCAAAGCCATTGTAAGGCCCGCCCTGGATCAGCGCTTCAATGATGTCATTCCGGCTCGCGCCGATATTCACCGCCGAGAGGATGAATTTACGCAGCAGAATATCGTGATCCAAGGCCGCGAAGGACGCCACAGCGCAAAGTGCCCGCAGCCGCCGATCAAGCCCTGGCCGATCCCAGATTTCGCCATAGCAATACTGCACCACCAGCGGGTAAATGCTGCCCGTGACGGGGTTATCCGGCGAAGCATGGCCTTCATGCCGGCGTTCGGCATGCAGCGCGGCTTGCAAATCCCGCCCGCGTTCCATCAGCGCTTCCAGTGAATCAGTGCGCGGCGCATCGGCTGCAAGCGTGATGCCTGCCTCGGCAAAGACAGCAAGGGCTGTCTCCAGCGCGGTTTCAGATGCCGCAAAGCCGCGATAAATGCCGATCTGGATCAAAATCTCCACAATGGCGCGCGGCGTCAGGCCAAGCTTGAGCGCCGCCGCGATATGGCGGCGAAGCTGCGCCTGGTTTTGCAGGGAACAGAGCACCGCGAGCGTCACCGCCATGCGATCCTGTCGCGAAAGGCCCGGGCGGTTCCAGATATTGCCGTAAACGAGTTCCGCCATCAGATCGCCAAAGCCAAGGGCACCATTGGCGAGCGCCGCTTCACCCGCGCCGAAAATCTCGGCGCGCAAGGCCGCGCCGGTGCGGTTCAGGTGCTCGCGTTCTGTCATCCATGGCCCCCTTGCGCCGCGCAAGGCGGCCTGCGGGGCCAAGCTAACGCCCCCCATGGATCAGGCAAGCGCCGGGGCCTTCCCCTACGCGCCCAGACGGTCCACATGAGGGGCATGCTCCGCCGCGCCTTGCTTGCCGCCCCGCTTTTGCTGCCACTCCCCGCCCTGGCCCAAAGCCAGGCGGCGGCACTTTCCGAGCGCGACCGGCGCGATATCGCTGCCGTTGAGGCCTATTTGAACCGGCTGACCACGCTCCGCGCCCGGTTTCTGCAAATCGCGCAGAATGGAGCCTCCGCGCAGGGTTGGGCCTATATCTCTCGCCCTGGGCGGATGCGGTTTGATTATGACCCGCCGGAGCCGCTGCTGCTGGTGGCGGATGGCAACCAATTCCTGCTCTATGACCGGGAATTGAAGGCGCCGACCACGCTGCCC
>JADCFR010000224.1 GCA_020249415.1 Roseomonas sp.
ACGCGCGCGCCCTTGGCGCGCAGCTTCCAGCCCGCACCCGATGCCAAGCGGAGCAAGACGGCACTTTCATCCTGCAACAGATTGGCCGTCACCGCGGGGTGCAGATGAAAGCGCACGACGAAAATCGGCACCGGCGCATCGGGCGGCAATTCCAGCACATCCTCGCCACGCAGATCATCGCCTGATTCCGCCAAGTAAAGCCGCCGACGATGCACTGCACCAAAGGGGCCGCGCCAGCCATCATGGCTGGCTTCCAGCCATTGCGCGCCGGTCGCTTCCTGGCGTTCCACTTCAATGGTCTCAGGCTTGCGGCCAAGGCCCTCGGGGCGAAGTTCGCTTGAATTGGTGTCGGACAGCACAAGCGTTGAATGGGCGGCGGTGGCGCGCAAGGCATCGCGCCAGCCTTCCTCGCCTGCCGGGGCCGCACCGCAATTCACAATCAGCCGATCACGCCCGACCGACATTTCAAAGGAAAGCGTGCCGGCATGGGCGAAGCGATCCGCGCCGCTTGGCAGACCACCAAGCCCGGTGGCGCCCGCGCGCCCGCGTGGCGGTGGCCCGGCATCCATGATGATGACGCTGCGCCCGGCTTGCAGGCGCTGAAAGCCGGTTTCCGGCAATTCCAGCGCGCCGCGCCCGCGCGCCTGGCCCTGCGTCAGCACCAGATCAAGCAGGGCCGAGTTTTCTTCCCGCGCGCCATTGAATAGCGCCAGGCCGCCATCGCCATGGCGGAACAGCCTGAGCGCGGGGGCAGCGCGGTCCAAAGCGGCAAGTAGATGCGGCGGCGCTTCCACCCCAACACCATGCAGCAGGTTGCGGATTTCAATGAGGTCTTGCAGCGCCGCGAGTTGCTGCGCGGGGGAGCGTTCCACATGCCCGCCATCGGGCAGGAATTGCCGCTCAATCTCGGCCGGCAGGAAGCGGATGGCGCGTTGCAGATAGGCTTCTTCTTCCAGCGCAACGGCCGCGGCCAGCGCGCCCTTCAGCGCCACCAGTGCGCCGCGATGGTCTTCTTCCGCCGGCAAGGCGCCGACCAAATCGCGCGCATCCTGCGCGAGCCGCTGCATCACCTGGCGGCGGAAGACATCCTCGGCGGTGGCGGCGAAGAAGTCCCAATGGCCAAGCCAGGCGGAAATCCGCGCGCCCGCCACTTCCGGCGCATCGGCGATGTCTTCTTCCCAGCCGCTTTGCAGCCAATCAGCGGTCAGTGCACGGGCGCGGAGCCGCGCGGCATCCGTGCCCAGCGCGCGCAAATCGCGCATCCAGGCAAAACCATGGGCAGCAGCGCGCCAGGCGGGGGAAGCGCCCTTGCCGCCCCAGGGTTCGCCACTTTCGGCCAGCAGGCGCATGGGGCGGATGGTGCCGGCGAAATCAGCCTCGCCGCGCAGCAACCGTGCGCCGCGGGCCGCATCGCCCGGCCAAAGATCACGAAAGGGCCGCGCAGGGGCATCGGGCACGCGCACGGGGCGGAGCCGTGCCAGTTTCTGCCGGGCGCCGCGCAGCAGATTGATCATGCCGCACCCCCGCGCAAAGCCTTGATGGCGGCGGCGTAATCCGGCGCCCCAAACACTGCCGTGCCGGCCACCAGTACATCCGCGCCAGCATTGAGGCAAAGCGGCGCGGTTTTGGCGGTGACGCCGCCATCCACCTGCAAGCGGATATCGCGGCCCGAGGCTTCGATCAGCCGGCGCAGCTTTTCGATTTTCGGCAATTGGCTTTCCAGAAAGCTCTGCCCGCCAAAGCCAGGATTGACCGACATGACCAGGAAAAGATCGCAAAGGTCAAGCACATGCTCGATGGCCGCGATGGGGGTGGCCGGGTTCAGCACCACCCCTGCCTTTTTGCCCAAGCCCCGGATGGTTTGCAGGGACCGATGCAAATGCGCCCCGGCTTCGGGATGGAGCGAAATCAAATCCGCCCCGGCATCGGCGAAAGCCTGCAGATAGGCGTCCACCGGGGCGATCATCAGATGCACATCAAAGGGGATGGTGGTGTGGCGGCGCAGCGCCTTGATCAGCCCCGGCCCGAAGGAGATGTTCGGGACGAAATGCCCATCCATGATATCGAGATGCAGCCAATCCGCGCCCGCTGCGGTGACGGCACGCACTTCCTCACCGAGTTTGGCGAAATCGGCGGCGAGAAGCGACGGGGTGATGAGCGGCGGGCGGTGCACGATTCTCCTTGTAACCTTGGGTTCCTGTAGGGACAACCTGCCGCCGTGGATCAGGGCTTCTTTAAAAGGGCGCGGACCACTTCGGCATGGCCCTGATGGCGTGGGCCTTCATCCAGCAGCACGGTGCCTTCCAGCAATTCCAGCACCTCAAGCCCGGCGAAGCATTCCTCGACAATCGCGCGACTCCAAAGCAATTCACGCAGCTTCGGCCCGCCGCTGCGCCGGCCTTCCTGCGCCGGGGTGAAGCATTCCAGCACCAGCAGGCCGCCGGGCGCGAGTGCCGCCATGGCGCCTTGCGTCGCGCGGGCGCGGTCTTCGGGCGGCAGATGCAGATAAATCCAGGCAATCAGGTCAAACCGCGCGCGCGGCCAATCCCATTCGGCAACATCGGCCGTGATGGTGTTCAGCGCCACACCGCGCAGCCGGGCGAGTGCGGCGGCCTTGGCCAGGCCAACGCCGGACCAATCAAGGGACGTTACTGCCAAACCCTGGCCCGCCAGCCAGACGCCATTGCGCCCCTCGCCATCGCCAACCGCCAGCGCGCGCAGCCCAGGGCGCAGGCGATGCGCCAGGGATTGCAGATAAAGGTTCGGCGCCTCGCCAAACTCAAAACCGCCATTCTGGTAGCGTTCATCCCAGGCCAGGCTTGTGCTCATGATCTTCCTCGGGGGGTGGGGCG
>JADCFR010000225.1 GCA_020249415.1 Roseomonas sp.
CACCCGCCACTTCCGCCGGTGCCAGCGGAATGGGCGTGATGGCCTGCGGCCCCAGCACATCGCGCACCAGCAGCACGGGAATGCTGCAGGCCTGCCCGGCAACGGTCAGGGTGAGAAAGACCTCATCTTCCCGCTCCGCCAAAGCAAGCGCGGCAATGGCAGGGCCGGAACGCTGGGTTTCGCTGATGCTTTGCATTTTCCCCTCCTCAGGCGGCAATCGGTGAGCTCAGGCATTCGCGCAACGAAGACAGCAGCGCATCCCGGTCATATTTCGCGACGTAATCGGTAAAGCCTGCTTCCCGCCCGCGCGTGACAT
Organism: Roseomonas sp.; assembly: GCA_020249415.1. Taxonomy (GTDB): domain Bacteria; phylum Pseudomonadota; class Alphaproteobacteria; order Acetobacterales; family Acetobacteraceae; genus Neoroseomonas. The sequence goes on from JADCFR010000225.1 coordinate 317, forward strand.
CGTCAGGCTCGGCACGGGATGAAAGCGCGACCAGCGGCAAGCGCATCCAGGCGCCGGAGGCACGTACATTGCGGGCAAAACTCAGCCCATCCATTTCCGGCATTTCAATATCGGAAATCAGCGCTTCGAATTCCACGCCCGCATCACGCAGGCGTAGCGCTTCGGCTGGGCTTTCCACCGCGGTCACATCAAAGCCGGCGGCAGAAAGCGCGGGCACAACAAGATGACGGAAGAAGGGGCTGTCATCAATCAGCAAAAGGCGCGGCTTCTGCGCGGAAGAAGATGATTTCCGATCACCCCGGAACCAATCGCCGCCCGCATGGGAAAGCCAATAGACCGTGTCAATCACATCCGTGACGCGTTCGGAAATGACCGCGCTGCCAAGATAGCCCAGCCGATCCGACCCAGGCTGAATGACCAAGGCTTCTTCGACCACATCAAGGATTTCATCCACCATCAGCCCCATGCTGCGCTGGCCTTCGGTGAAGACCAGCACCGCCTGACGGCCCGATTCGGGCGCCTCCCAATGACCGGCAATCGGCACCATCGGCATCAATTGGCCGCGATACTGCACCACCGGCGTGCCGCCCGACATTTCAATCCGCTCAACGGGAATATCCTCAAGACGCGCAACCAAGCCAAGCGGCACGGCCTTCGGCGTCTGATCGCCGGCGCGGAACAGCAATAGGGACGTGCTGGAATCCGAACGAATGCCGGCAGAGACATTCACGGTCTGCTGATCCTCCACACGGCCTTCGGCGGTAATGCCCGCACCACGCGCCACACCATTCGGATCCAGGATCATGATGACGCTGCCATCGCCCAGAATGGTATTGCCGCTGAACATGGTGATGTGGCGCAAGATCGGTGCCACCGGCTTCACCACGATTTCTTCCGTGTCAAACACGCGGTCCACCACAATGCCGAAGACATTGGCGCCCACCTGCATCACGACCACATAACCCTTGAGGCCACCCACCGGCGCCTCACGCAGCCGCAACAGTGACGACAAGGAAACTAGCGGCAACAAGCGATCACGCAGGCGCAACACGGGCGCATCCTTGATCATTTCAATGCGTGTGCTGCCTTCATGTTCATCACCAACCCGCACCAGCTCCACCACGCCGATCTGCGGAATGGCGAAGCGTTCACCGCCCGCCTGCACAATCAGGGCGGAGACAATCGCCAGCGTCAGCGGAATCTTGATGGTAAAGGTCGTGCCGCGCCCTTCCTTGGAGCGCAATTCGATGGTGCCGCCGATTCGTTCGATATTCGTCTTCACCACATCCATCCCGACGCCACGGCCCGAGACAGAGGTGATTTGCTGCGCCGTTGAAAAACCGGCGCGGAAGATGAAGCGCAGCACATCATGTTCGTTCATCTGCGCCAATTCGGTTTCGGTCGCGAGGCCTTGGGCCAGCACCTTGGCGCGAATCTTCTCAACCGGCAGGCCGCGGCCATCATCGCCGATTTCAATGATGATATGCCCGCCCTGGTGATAGGCGTTCAGCAGAATGCGCCCGGTTTCAGGCTTGCCGGCAGCGCGGCGATCAGCAGGCTTTTCCAAGCCATGATCCCCGCTATTGCGCACCATATGCGTCAGCGGATCCTTGATCAGTTCCAGCACCTGGCGGTCCAATTCGGTCTCCGCCCCGCGCATTTCCAGATCAATCTTCTTGCCCAATTCATTGGCCAGATCGCGCACCAGGCGCGGCAGCTTGGCCCAGGCATTGCCGATTGGCTGCATGCGCGTCTTCATGACACCTTCCTGCAATTCGGAGGTGATATGCGAAAGCCGCTGCAGGGGCACTGAAATCTGGCTATCAGATGAAACCCGCGCCAATTGCATGAGCTGATTGCGCGTCAGCACCAATTCGCTGACGAGCGTCATCAGGTCTTCCAGCACTTCGACCGAAACGCGAATCGTCTGCTGTGCCGCAGCCGATTCGGTCTGCTGGGCTTCGGCCTGTGCTTCCGGGGCGCGCGGCGCAGGGGGCGCCACGGCGGCAGCGATGGGCGCGGCTTCAACCGGCGCCGCAACCTTCACTTCCGGCGCCTTGGGCAGGGTGACCGATTCGCCACGCGCCGCCGCATCAAGTGCCGCGATCACGGCCGAATCATCGCCTTCCGGTTCCTGGCCATTCTGCTCAAGCCCCATAACGATCTGGCGAATGGCATCCACTGCGGCAAAAATCAGCGTAATGCCCTGGGGTGTGACCTTCAGACTGCCATCGCGGTAAAGGCCCAGAATGGTTTCGGCTGAATGCGCCACCTTTTCCAACCGCGACAGGCCAAGAAAGCCGCAAGTTCCCTTGATGGTATGCACCTGCCGAAAAATCTCGGCCAGCGTTGGCGCATCATCCGGCGCGCGCTCAAGGCGCAGCAGCGCCTCATCTACCGCGCTTAGGCCTTCATGGGTTTCAGTGAGAAAATCAGCAAGAAGATCGTCCATAACCATCCCCAGGGACTGTGGTATGGGGTGATTATGGGCCAGCGCTTGCGAATAAAGCGTAAAGCCCGCAGCCGATTCAGGCGGGCATTGTCATAATCAAGGCGGCCGCGGCCTGACCGGGCGGCAGGGCAAGGCTCAAGGACACGCCAGCGGCGCCCGCGCTAATGCAAAGCCACAAGCCAAGGGCATCGCGGCTGGAAATCTCAGCCGGCAGCGCAGCACCAGCCGCGTGGCGAACCACAACGGGGCTCCAGGCGGCAGCGGCACCAATCGGCAGAATCATGATCTCACGCTGCAAATCACCCGAAAGCCGCACCACGCCGCCACGTGGCAAGGCCTCACCGGCCACCAAAAGCCCGCTCAACAATAAAGGGACCATGGCCTCAGACAGCGCGGTTTCTTCCGGCAAATCGCCGATTTCAAGATGCGCCCGCCCGCCGGCAATCTGGCCCTTCAGCAGGCCAAGCACAGCGCCCAAGGTGCGCGCTTCCCCGCTGCCCAGCACGGAACGCCACAGCAGCAGGCGCCGACGCAGCATATCTGCCGCCTCCCCCGCCAAATCCGCCGCCTCCGCCCCGGCATCATTCAGCATCTCAAGCGCATTGCCGATGGTGCCGGCAAGGCCGCCCAGATCATGGCAGAGCCGGAGCCCGATCAGGCGGGTCAGGCGGAGATGCAAATCAGCGCCTTCGGCGCTATCAGGTTCAGGGTTGACTTGCGACATGGGCTTGGACAGTATCCTCTTATCCCTAGCGAGTGATTAATAGCGTCAACGGATGGTGATGGCCTTGATAGAACCTGGCATGCGTGTGCGCCACCCGACCGAAGCGGATTGGGGCCTGGGGCAGGTCCAATCCGTGGTGGGGGATCGCGTCACCGTCAATTTCGAGCATGCCGGCAAGGTCTTGATCAATGCCCGGCTTATAGACCTGATTATCGAGGCACCGCCCGCCAGATGACCGATCTGATCAATGCTGCCCTGCCGGTGCTGACCGATTGGCGCCTGCTGGCCGCTGCCCTCGCCACCGCCATTGCCGGGCTGATGCGCGGCTATGCCGGCTTTGGCACGGCGGTGATCCTGGCGCCGATCTATTCCGTGCTCTGGGGCCCCAAGGCCGGGGTGCCGGTCATGCTGCTGATGGAGTTGATCGTTTCCATCCAATTGCTGCCAAGCGCCTTCAAGGATGCCGACCGGCGCGTGATCCTGCCGATTGGCGGCACGGCGGCGCTGATGACACCCCTTGGCGCCTATATCCTGATCACTGCGGATGGAGAGCTGCTGCGCCGGGCCATTGGCGCCTTTGTGCTGGTTTTTGGCGGGCTGCTGATGTCCGGCTGGCGTTATGACGGGTCCCGCCCCTTGCCCTTGAATATGGCCGTTGGAGCGGTTTCCGGGCTGCTCAAGGGCTCCACGGGCATGTCCGGGCCGCCGGTCATTCTGTATC